>NZ_BAAHFQ010000073.1:0-16066 GCF_054681715.1 Deferrisoma sp. | reverse complement strand
GTCTTGTGGCTCAACCCGACGACGAGGATGTCCATGTGCGCCTCTCTCGGCCCCTCATCCGGTGTAGATGTGGAGGCTTTCGAGCCCCGGGATCAGTTTGGGCAGGATGAAGTTGACGCCCAGGAACGTGAACAGCACCGATGCGAACCCCACGAGCGACCAGATGGCCGCCCGCCGGCCCCGCCACCCCACGGTGAGCCGGCCGTGCAGGAGCGCGGCGTAAAGAAACCAGGTGATGAGCGACCAGGTCTCCTTGGGGTCCCAGCTCCAGTAGGTGCCCCAGGCCTGCTGGGCCCAGATGGCCCCCGTGATGATGCCCACGGTCAGGAGGGGGAAGCCCAGGGTAAGGCACCGGTAGTTGAGCTCGTCCAGCACGTCAAGGCTGGGGAGCCGCCGGAACAAGGCCCCGAGCCGCTTTCGTTTCAACTGCCGCTCCTGGAGCAGGTACATGACGCCGGCCGCGGCGGCCACGGCGAAGGCGCCGTCGCCCAAGAACAGGAGCCCCACGTGTACCGGGAGCCACCAGGACTGGAGCGCCGCCGGCAGGGGCTGCACATCGCCCGGGACGGCCATGGCCCCCAGCACGAACACGACCGCGAACGGGGTGGCGAAGGCCCCCAGGGTCGGCACCTGGAACCGGAACTGGAGGACGAGATAGAGGAGCGTCACGCACCAGGCGAAAAAGCTCAGGGCCTCGTGGAGGTTCGTCACCGGGGTGTACCCGGCCTCGGCGAACCGCACCACGATCGAAAGCGTGTGGAGCCCGAACGCGGCCCAGGTGGCCCGGTGGGCCCACCGCCGCACGGGCTCCTGCAGGGTCACCAGGTGGGCCAACTGAAGCACCATGGCCAAGAGGTACACCAGGGCGGTTCCCTTCAACATCCAGACGCTCATGGCTCCTCCCTACCCCTCCCGCTCCGATCCGGAAAGCACCTCGGCCGCTTTGCGTTCGGCCGCGGCCCGGTCGCCCCGGGCGAAATCCTCGGCCACGCCCCGGGCGAGCAGGCGCGACACGGCGCCCGGCTGGGCCATTTGGCGCACACGACGTACGAACTCCGCCAGATCGCCCAGGCGCCCCGGCAGTGCCGCCGCGATCCGGTCGCGAAGCCAGGCCGCCAGCTCGGGTGACGCCCCGGCCGTGGACACGGCCACCGCCACGTCCCCCTGCCGCCACACGGCCGGCACGTGGACCGGGCTCCCCTCGGGGTCGTCGACCACGTTGGCCCACACGCCCCGGGCGGCCGCCTCGGCCGCCGCGGCCCGGTTCGCCGCCGGATCGGAGGTGGCCACGAAAGCAAGGACCATGCCGCCCAGATCCTCGGGCTCGAACCGCCGCCGCACCCACTCCACGACCCCCGCCTCGGCGAGCCCCCGAACCCCCACGGCCGCCTCGGGCGCCACCACCCGCACCCGCGCCCCGCACGCCAGAAGCCCCCGGATCTTCCGCTCGGCCACCCGGCCGGCGCCCACCACGAGCACGGGCTTCCCCCGCAGGTCCAGGAAGACCGGGTAGCGCGGGCGGCTCACGGCCCCCCTTCCAGAAGCTCCAGCACCCACCCGAACAGGAGCGGCACCAGGATCTCGTGGGGCCCGGTCAGGTGAATGCCCCGGCCGCCCCCGCCCGTGGGCCGGCCCACCACGTTCACGCTGGGCCGGTAGTGGCGCACGAAGTCGAGGTTCGCCGTGGTGAAATGGGCCACCTCGCGGCCCAGGTTCCGGGCCAGGGTCAGGGCCTTCAGGAACACCTCGGGGAGCACCACGGCGCTTCCCACGTTCAGGTACACCCCCCCTTCCAGCTCGGCCACCAGGGCCGCGAACTTCCGAAAGTCCCTCAGGCTCGTCTCGCCCAGGGCAGCGCCGTCGCACCCCGGGTGCATGTGCACGATGTCGGTCCCCACGGCCACGTGGACCGTGGCCGTGACCCCGTGGCGGTAGGCCGCGGCGAGCAGGCTCGACTCCCGATAGGGGAGCCCGTCCTCCCAGATCGCCTCGCCCACCGCGTAGCCCAGGCCCAGGCCCCGGTCCCGGGCCCGGCGGACCACCCGGTTCACCCACTCGCCCGTCTCCCGGGCCATGCCGAACCGCCCCTCCCGGAGCTGGGCCGCCACGTCCTCGGAGGTGTGGCCCGCGGCCGCGAGCTCGAAGTCGTGGACCACGCAGGCCCCGTTCACCGCGACGCCGCTCAGGAGCCCCCGGGCCATGAGGTCGGCGTACAGGGGCTGGAGGCCCACCTTGATGTTGTGGGCCCCGAGGCCCAGGAGCACCACCCGGTCGGCCCGGTGGGCCTCGGCCACGGCCCCGGCCAGGGCCCGCAGGTCCTCGGCCTGGAGGAAGGCCGGCAGGCTCTCCACGAACGCCCGGAAGCTCCCGCCCGGCCGGAAGGGGGGCCGGAAGTCCTTCCGGTGCACCTTGCTCGGCCGCTCGGCCAGCGGGTAGGTGTCGGCGCCGGCCGGGTCGAGCTCGGCGTGGGGGGGAAAGCGCTTGGCCATCAGGCGGGTTCCGCGGGAAAGAGGATCTCGTCCACCAGGTCGCACAGGGCGTGGATCCAGGCCACGTGGCACTCCTGGATCCGGGGGGTGTGGCGGCTCGGGGCCCGGATCAGGTGGTCGCAGGCCTCGGCCATGGCGGCCCCGGCCTCGCCCGTGAGCCCCACGCACAGGCACCCGGCCTCCCGGGCCGCCCGAAGCCCCCGGAGCACGTTGGGGCTCCGGCCGCTCGTGGAGATGCCCACGGCCACGTCGCCGGGCCGGGCCAGGGCCCGCACCTGCTTTTCGAACACCTCGTCGAACCCGAAGTCGTTCCCGATCGCCGTGAGCGCGGAGGTGTCGGTGGTCAAGGCCACCGCCGCGAGCGGCGGCCGGTCCCGCAGGAACCGGTTCACGAACTCGGCCGCCAGGTGCTGGGCGTCGGCCGCCGACCCGCCGTTCCCGAAGGCGAGGAGCTTCCCGCCCCCCCGCAACCGCCCGGCCACGGCCTCGGCCACCCGGGCCGTCTCGGCCGCCGCGTCCTCGGCGAACCGCTCCAGGGTGCGGGCCGCCTCGGCCCAGTGTGCGCGAACCCGCTCGTGTGTGTCCAACCCCATGAACCTCCGCTCGCCCGTGTTGGGCTGGCACCGATGGAAAGCTGGAAAGCTGGAAAGCTGGGAAGCTGGGAAGCTGGGAAGCTAGAAGGCTAGAAGGCTAGAAGGCTAGAAGGCGGAAAAAACCAGCCGCCCCGCTGCCTAACTGCCTAGCTGCCCGGCCGCCCAGCCGCCTAGCCGTCCCGCCGCCGAAACAGCGGAGCATAGGGGCCCGTCGCAAGGGGTGTCAAGCGTCGGGGGCCCGGTCCGGCCGGCCCAAGGCCTCGGCCACCCGTTCGGCCACCGGACGGGGGATGCCGGGGACGGCGGCGATCTCGTCGGCCGAGGCCTCGGCCAGGCGCTTGAGGCTTCCGAAATGGCGCAGAAGCGCCCTGCGGCGCTTGGGGCCGAGGCCCGGCACCCCCTCCAGGGCCGAGCGCAGGCTCGCCCGGGCCCGCCGTTTTCGGTGGAAGGCCACGGCGAACCGGTGGGCCTCGTCCCGGACCCGCTGGAGCAGGAAGAGCCCCGAACTGTTCCGGCCGAACCCCACCGGGTTCGAGCGGCCGGGGAGGAAGATCCGCTCGGCCGAGTGCTCCACCTCGGGGCCCCGGCCCGGGAGCACCCGGGCCTTGGCGATGCCGGCCAGGGGCACGGCAATCCCCTCGTCCTCCAAGGCTTTGGCGGCGGCCGCCACCTGCCCCCGGCCCCCGTCGATCAGCACCAGGTCCGGCAGCTCCCACCCCGGTTGACCCCGCCGGCCCAGCCGCCGGCGAAGCACCTCGTAGAGCGAGGCGAAGTCGTCGGCCCCTTCCACGGTGCGGATGAGGAACCGCCGGTACGCCCCGGGGTCGGGGAACCCGTCGGTGAACACCACCATGCTCCCCACGGCCTCCCGGCCCTGGAGGTTGGAGATGTCGTACCCCTCGATCCGGCGCGGCAGGTCGGGCAGGCCCAGCCGGTCCCGCAGTTCCGCCAGGGCCGCCTCGTAACCGACCTTGGTCTTCCGCCGCTCCTCGAGGAGCTCGGCCGCGTTCCCCTCGGCCATGCGCACGAGCTCCCGGCGCTCCCCCCGCTTGGGGTGCACCACCCGGACCCGCCCCCCGCGCTTTTCCCCGAGCCACTCCTCCAGCACGCCGGCCTCCTCGGGCCCCACGTCCACGCCCACCACCACCTCGGCCGGCACGATCCGGTCGCCCCGGTAGTACTGCCGCAGGAACTGGGCCATGACCTCGGCGTCGTCTTCTTCCAACCGGTCCAGGTAGTAGGACCGGCGGTCGATCAGGTTGCCGCTTCGGACCACCAGCACCACCACCTCGGCCTCCCCCCCCTCCCGGACCCAGCCCACCACGTCCCGGTCCACGGGCCGGTGGGTCACGGCCTTCTGGCGTTCCAGGGTCTCCTCCACCGCCCGAATCCGGTCGCGCAGCCGGGCGGCCTCCTCGAACTCGAGCCGCTCGGCCGCCTGGGCCATCTGGGCCCTCAGGTCGTCGAGGAGCTCGCGGCCCCGCCCCTTCAGAAACGCCACCACCTGGTCCACGATCTCCCGGTAGGCCTCGGGCGTGACCCGGCCGCAGCACGGGGCCAGGCACCCCCGCATCTGGCAATAGAGGCAGGGCCGGGTGCGGGCCCGGAACTCCCGGTCCCGGCACTGGCGCAGGGGGAAGATGCGCTGAATGAGCTCCACGGTCTCCCGGAGGGCCCGGGCCGAGGAGTAGGGGCCGAAGTAGAGGGCGCCGTCGGGCACGATGCGGCGGGTCGTGGTGAGCCGGGGGAAGGGGTTTTGCACGTCGAGCCGGAGCGAGAGGTAGGTCTTGTCGTCCCGGAGGTCCACGTTGTACCGGGGCCGGTGGCGCTTGATCAGGGTGTTTTCGAGGATCAGGGCCTCTTTTTCCGTGTCGGTCACCACGAAGTCGATGTCGGCCACCCGGGCCATCAGGAACCGCACCCGGAGCCGGCCGTCGGCCCCTTCCCGGAAGTAGGTGCGCACCCGGGCCCGGAGGTTCTTGGCCTTGCCCACGTACAGGACCCGCCCCTCGGCGTCCTTCATGAGGTAGACGCCGGGCCGGGTGGGGAACCGGGAGACCTTCTGTTCCAATTCGTCCACGGGAGTTTGAGTTGTCATCTCACCTTGCAAGGAACACGAAAAGAGCCGGACTCCCGCTCCCTCCGTGTTCTCCGTGTCCTCCGTGGTGTTCCCGCCTCGGCATCCGAACGGCGCGCCGCTTGCCTCCCCCGCGCTTGTCGTTACAGTATCCGACCGTTCGGGTGCGCGAAGAAAGCCCGGCCGGAAAGAAGGAGGTTGGGCCTCCCCGCTTTCCAGCCTTCCAGCTTCCTAGCCGTCCAAGGAGTCACCATGGCGAGCGATGTGGAACGGGCCCTCTGGGCCTTCGAAGAGGCGGTCGAGGGGGTGCTCGGGTTCGTGAGGGCCGCCGAGTACGGGCTCCGGCTGGCCACGAAGCGGGTGGCCGACCTCGTGAACAACCCGGCGGCCTCGGCCGCCCAACTCGGGCCGGAGCTCGCGGCCGTTCGGGGAGCCCTAGAGGCCGCGCCCGACCGGCTCACCGACGTGGCCGTGCTGGCGCTCGGGGACCACTTCCGGGCCTTCCTCGCCCGGGCCCTGGGGCTCCGGGAGCTTCCGCCGCTTCCCGAAACCACCGCTGGGGTCGAGACCCTGGCCGGCACCCCGGGGGCCCTGGCCAAGGCCCCCCCGTGGGTCCCCCTGTTTCTCCAGCTCTACCGGGCGGCGCTTCGGGGCGGACCCCTGGACCGGCGGGCCCTGGAGGCCCTCGGCGAATCGACCCTCGAACTCCGCTACCCCGGGGGCAAGGTGAAGCTCGTCACGGCCGGCGACCGGGTCACCCTCACCGAGGGCCAGTTCGAGGACCTGGCCCGGGCGCTGGTGGAGGCGGCCCGGGCGATCGAGCTGCGGCTCCTGACGGCGTAGCGCCATGCAGCGGGCCACCTGCCTCGTGGTGGGCGCCGGCCGGGTGGGCCAGGAGCTCCTGGAGCGGCTGTCCCGGGACCTGGACGTGGTCTGCGTGGACCGGGACCCCGGGGCCCTGGAGCGGGCCCGGGAGGTTCGCCAGGGCCGGGTGCGGACCGTGGAGGGGGACGCCACGAGCCGGCTGGTGCTTGAGGACGCCGGCGCAGCCGACGCCCAGGTGGTGGCCCTCACGGTGACCTCCGAGCGGGTCAACCTGGAGGTGGCCCGGGTGCTCCGGGAGCACTTCGACGTGCCCCGGATCGTGGCGGTTGGGATCACGCCGGCCGGGATCGAGGCGTTCCGGGCCCTCGGGGTCGAGGTGGAGGGGGTGCTGGAACTGGGGGCCATCGCCCTTCGGAACCGCATCGAGTCCCGGGCCAGGGTGGCCCAGGGCATCGGCCTCGGGCGCGACGAGATCGTGGAGGCCGACGTTCACCCCCGGTCCCGGCTCGTGGGGAAGCCCCTCTCGGCGCTCCGGCCCCGGCGCTGGCAGGTGGCGCTGGTGTACCGGGGCGAGGAGATCGTGGTGCCCCACGGGAACACCGTGCTCCGGGGCGGGGACCGGGTCGTCCTGGCCGGCGACCCGGGGGCGCTTCGCACGGTGGTGGAACTGCTGACCCTGAGCTTCCGGCAGTTCCCCCTGGAGTACGGCTCGGTGCTCACGGCCTGCCTCTTCGGCGGCGAGGACGACCGATTCTTCCAGGAACTCGCCTACGTGGCCCGGACGTTCCCCCTGGAGCCCATGCGGCTCGTGCTCGCCGGCGATGCGCGGGACCGGCGGGCCGTTCTGGAATCCCGGTGGTCCGCCGCCGGGGTCGAACCGGAGGAGGTCCTCGCCGCCGAGGGGCCGCTCCCCGGGGCCTGGCCGCCGCCCCGCCAGGGCGGGGACGGGCTCGTGGTGGTCTGTCGGCGCTGCCTCTTCGCCGGAGGCGTGCCCCGCACCGATGCCGGCCGCAAGGCGTTCCTCCGGGAGTTGGTGGAGCAGCGGGCGGCCCCCCTGCTGCTCGCGGCCGGCACGTTTCCCTACGAACGGCTCGCCGTGCCGGCGGTGCCCGGGGTCGACGTGGAGCACGCCGTGGAGGCCCTGGCCGAGATCGCCCCGGTCCTCGGGGCAGAGGCCGCGGTGCTCCTGAGCCTGCCGTCGCCCCACATGGCGGCCCCCGAAGACCTGTCGGATCCCGAGGAGATCCGGAAGATCATCGCCGAGATGGCGCTGGCCCACCGGGTGCGGATCGAGGTGGAGGAACTCGCGGGGAACCCGGTACGGGCGACCGAGGAGGCCCTCCACGGATACCACCTGGCCGTGCTCGACACCGGCGGGTGGAGGCGACCGGGGTTCCTCCGGTCCCTCCTCCAGCCCGATCCGCCCTGGCTCGTGGTGCGCCACTGCCCGGCGAGCACCCTGCTTCTGCCCCCCGACGAGGAGGCCCTGTGAGCCCGGCGCCCCACCACGGGGTGAACCCCGAGCACCTGGGGCTGTTCCTGATCGTGGGCGGAGCGGCCCTGGCGCCCTTCGTGTCTCGGCGGCTTCGGGTGCCGGCCCCGGTGCTCGAGATCCTCTACGGCGCCGTGCTCTTCCACACCCTGCTCCGGGGTCAGCCCGAGTGGTTCCGGCTCCTGCGGGAACTCGGATTCCTTTACCTCATGTTCATCGCCGGCATGGAGCTCGACCTTCGGGCCATGGCCGGATCGCGCCGGCCCCTGGCCTACGCCCTGGCCGCCGCGGCCTCCTTGGGGGGTGCGGCGCTCGCCTTCGGCGCGGCCGGGGTCCCGGCGTACCTGGGGCTTTGCGCCGCCATGATCTCGGCCGGCATCGTGATCCCGGTGCTCAAGGAGACCGGCCACGCCCGCACGGCCCTGGGCCGCGACCTCATCGGGTTCGCCCTGGTGGGAGAGGTGGTGTGCATCCTCGTGCTCACGGCGGCCGACTCCTACGCGGCCCACGGCGTGTCGGTGCACGCCCTGTGGATGCTCGCCAAACTCGCCGGGCTCCTCGGGGCGGCCGCGGTAACCCTCCACGTCATCTACCTCCTGGGCTGGTGGCATCCCGACTGGGTCGAGCGGGTCATGACGAGCCAGGACCCCGCCGAGGAGGGCATCCGGGGCGTGATCGTGCTAGCCTTCGCCGGGGCCGTGCTGGCCGAGGCGGCCGGGGTCGAGCCGATCCTGGGGTCGTTCATGGCCGGGCTCATCACGAGCTACGTGTTCCCCAACAAGGGGCTTTTCGAGGACAAGGTGAACGCCGTGGGGTTTGGGTTCTTCACCCCGTTTTTCTTTGTGGGGGTGGGCGCCGACCTTCCCCCCGCCCTGCTGACCGACCCCGGGGTGTTGGCCTGGGCCGGGGTGCTCACCCTGGCGGCCCTGGCGGCCCGGGCCCCGGTGGTGGCCCTGGCCCCCAAACTCGGCCACTCTTTGCGCGACGGGGGAGCCATGGCGCTCCTGCTCGCGGCCCCCCTTTCGATGATGGTAGTGGCCGGGGCCCTCGGGGAGCGCATGGGCCTCTTGACCCCGCGGCTCACCGGGGCCCTGGTGTTGGCAGCCATGGCCTCGAGCCTTATCTTCCCGTACCTGTTTCGCCTGGTGGCCGCCCCCCCGACTCCCGATCCAGACCGGAGGTGACGCGCCATGCCGACCGACTGCCGACCGTCCGCCATCCGCAACGTGGGGTTCGTCTCGACCCGCATCGCGGGTACCGACGGGGTGTCGCTGGAGCTCGACAAGTGGGCCCGGGTGCTCGAACGAAACGGGTACCGTTGCTTCTACCTGGCCGGGGAGCTCGACCGGCCGGCCGACCGCTCGATGCTGGGGCCCCGGTTCCACTTCCTCCACCCTGAGATCCTGGAACTCCAGGCCGTGCTGTTCGGCCGGAAAACCCGGCCCCGTTGGGCCAGCGAGCGCATCCGGGAACTCGCCGCCGAGTTCAAGGAGGCCCTCTACGCGTTTCGGGACCGGTTCGAAATCGACCTCCTGATCCCCGAGAACATCCTGGCGATCCCGCTCAACATCCCCCTGGGGCTCGCCACGGCCGAGTTCGTCGCCGAGACCGGCATCCCCACCATCGCCCACCACCACGATTTCTCCTGGGAGCGCGACCGGTTCCTGGTGAGCGCCTGCCGCGATCTTTTAGACTGCGCGTTTCCGCCGGATCTCCCGAGCATCCAGCACGTGGTGATCAACTCCCTCGCGTCCGAACAACTCGCCCACCGGCGGGGTGTGTCGAACACGGTGGTACCCAACGTGTATGACTTCGCGAACCCCCCGCCGCCGTGCGACGAGTACTGCCGGAGCCTCAGGGCGCGGCTCGGGTTCGGGGACGACGACGTCCTGGTGCTCCAGCCCACCCGGGTGGTGCCCCGCAAGTGGATCGAGCGGTCCATCGAGATCGTCCGCTACCTCCAGCTCCCCAAGCCGCGGCTCGTGATCTCCCACGGTTCGGGGGACGAGGGCGACGAGTACACCTTGCGGGTGAAGGAATACGCGGAGAACCTGGGGGTGGAGCTCGTCTTTATCGACCACTTGATCGCCTCCGAGCGGGGCACGAACGACCGGGGAGAGCGCCTCTACACCATCGCCGACGCCTACCAGGCCGCGGACCTCGTGACCTACCCCAGCGGCTACGAGGGGTTCGGAAACGCGTTCCTGGAGGCGATCTACTTCCGCAAACCCATCGTGGTGAACCGGTACTCGATCTACGTGGCCGACATCGAACCGAGGGGCTTCGACGTGATCGAGATCGAGGGCTTTGCAACCCACCAGGCCGTGGACCAGATCCGGGAGGTCCTCTCGAACCCCGCTCGGCGCCGGGCCATGGTGGACCGAAACTACGAGATCGCCCGAAGGTTCTTCAGCTTCGAGGTGCTAGAGGAGAAACTCCTCCACCTCATCCGGTGCTGCAACGGCCAACTCCTGGAACCCTGAGCCCCGGAGGCAACCGATGCCCGGTTCCCAGCCCAAACTCCCGATCGCCCTCGTCCACTACTCCTGCCCGCCGGTGGTAGGCGGTGTGGAGGAGGTGGTGCGCCAGCAGGCCTCCCTGTTCCGGCGCCACTTCCACCCCGTGAAGATCGTGGCCGGCGCCGGGGGGCCGTTCACCGACGAGTACCCCGTGGAGATCAACCCCAAGCTCGGGTCCCGGTACGAACGGGTGGCCCGGGCCCAGGAGATCGGGCGGGAGGACCCCCGCACGCTGGACCGGGTGACCGACGAGGTCCACTCCTACCTCGCCGAGACCCTGGCTGGGTTCGAGGTGGTCATCGCCCACAACGTGCTCGCCATGGCCTACAACCTGCCCCTGGCCCGGGCCCTCCACCGGTTGGCCGACGAGGGGGCGATCCGGGTGGTGGCCTGGAACCACGACAGCCCCTTCTTCTACGACCACATGGCCCCCCGGCTCTCGCACCCCGTGTGGGAGATCCTGCGCCGGTACAACCCCAACGTGACCTACGTCACCATCACCGAGGCCCGGCGGGAGCAGTTCCAGGCCCTCTACGGCCCCGGCGCCGAGATCCACGTGGTGCCCAACGGCATCGACCCGATCCGGTTCTTCCGGCTCGACCCCACCACGGTGCGGGTGATCCAGGAACAGCGGCTGTTCGAGGCTGACTTCCTGCTGGTGCACCCCTCCCGGCTTCACCCCCGCAAGAACATCGAGCTGTCGATCCGGGTGGTGCGGGCCCTCCAGGACAGGGGGCTCAAGGCCCGGCTCCTGCTGACCGGGGCCTACGACCCCCACGAGGAGAAGACCCTGGCGTACTACCGGAAGCTCCGCCACCTCGCCCGGGATCTCGGGGTGCTCGACGACATCCTGATCATGGCCGAGTACCGGTTCCGGAGCGGGGAGCGCCTGACGGCCGACCGGATCACCATCCGGGACCTCTACCTCCTGGCCGACGTGCTCTTTCTCCCCAGCGTCCAGGAGGGGTTCGGGATCCCGCTCCTGGAGGCCGGCATGATCAAGCTGCCCATCGTGTGCTCCGACATCCCTCCGTTCCGGGAGATCGGGGGCGACAACGTCACCTACTTCGGCCTCGACGAGTCCCCGGAGGCCATTGCGGAGAAGGTGCTCGCCATCGCCCGGAGCAACAACACCCAGAGCATGTTCCGCCACGTGATCCGCCACTACGTATGGGACAACCTCTACACGAGGGAGATCCTGCCCCTGCTCGAACGGACGGTGGCTTGACTTCGAAGGCCGCCTGGCTATCTTTTCGGCGACGTTTGCCCGTTTTCTCACCCAGAGAGGAGGAGAGTTCATGAACGCGATGACCGAGGCCAACCTGAAGAGCGCGTTCGGCGGGGAGTCCATGGCCCACATGCGCTACCTGCACTGGGCCGATCTGGCAGAGAAGGAGGGGTTCCCCGGGGTGGCCCGGCTGTTCCGGGCCGTGGCCCGGGCCGAGTGGATCCACGCCGGCAACCACTACCGGGTGCTCAAGGACCAGGTGGGCGACACGGCGGTGACGGCCGGCGGGGTGTTCGGGTACCAGACCACGAGCCAGGCCCTCCAGGGCGGCATCGACGGCGAGACCTTCGAGATCGAGCAGATGTACCCGGTCTACAAGCAGGTGGCCGAGTTCCAGGGCGAGAACGCCGCGGCTCGCAGTTTCCACTACGCCCTGGAGACCGAGAAGGTCCACAAGGCGCTCTACGAGGAGGCCAAGGCCGCCGTGGACCAGGGCAAGGACATCTCGTTCGGCACCCTCCACATCTGCCCGGTGTGCGGGTACACGGTGCGGGGAGAGGCCCCCGACAAGTGTCCGGTGTGCGGCTGCGCCAAGGAGAAGTTCGAGGCCCACGAGGTGTGACCGCGGCCTTCTCCGCCGGACCCGAAGGCCGGCCCCCGCGGGGGCCGGCCTTTTCCGCTCGGGTGGAACGCGCGGGCGGCCTCCCGGTCCGGGTCAGCCACCCCCCCGGTGCCGGCGCTCGATCCACTCGGCCACCATGAAGGCGGCCACGGTTCCCTCCCCCACGGCCGAGGTGATCTGTTTGCGGCTCCCCGAACGCACGTCGCCGGCGGCGAACACCCCGGGCATCGAGGTGGCGAGGGTGGCCGGGTCGGTCTTCACGAAGCCGCCCTCGTCGAGCTCCACCGTGCCCCTCAGGAACCCCGCGTTGGGCTGGAGCCCGATGAACACGAACACGCCGTCGCAGGGGACCGTCTCCACCCGGCCGGTGGCCGCGTCCTCCACCTCTACCCCCTCCACCCCGTCGGTCCCAAGCACCCGCCGGACGCGCTGGCCCAGCCGAATCTCCACCTGGGGCAACGCCCGCACCCGCTCCTGGAGCACCCGGCTTGCGGTGAGCCGGTCGAGGTTCTGCACCAGGGTGATCCGGTCGGCGTACTGGGCCAGGTGCACGGTTTCCTGGAGGGCCGAGTTTCCGCCCCCCACCACGACGACGTGCTTTCCCTTGAAGAACGGGGCGTCGCAGGTGGCGCAAAAGCTCACCCCCCGGCCCACGAGCTCCTCCTCCCCCGGAACCCCCATGCGCCGGTACACCGACCCCGTGGCCACGATCACCCCGCAGGCCAGGACCTCGGCCCGGGGGGTGAGCACCCGCACCAGGGTGCTGGCCGGCTCCAGCCCTTCGGCCCCTTCGAACGTCCGGACCTCGGCCCCGAACTTGAGGGCCTGGCGGTACACCCGTTCCATCAGCTCTGCGCCGTTCACGGGCTCCGGGAACCCGGGGTAGTTCTCGATCCGGTCGGTGAGGGCGGCCTGCCCGCCCGGCATGGCCGCCTCCAGGACGAGGGTGCGCAGCCCCTCCCGGGCGGTGTAGATCGCCGCCGTCAAGCCCGCGGGCCCGCCGCCCAGGATCGCCACGTCGTACGCCGGCGGCAGGGACTCCGGGTCGAATCCCAGGGCCTCGCCCAGTTCCCCGGGGGCGGGATCGACGAGGAGGCGCCCCCCCACCTCCACGGCGGGCACCTCGACCCCGCCCCCCGTGAGCCCCTCCAGGCGCCGGCCCGCCTCGGGGTCGGCCTCGGGGTCCACCACCTCGTAGCCCACGCCCGCCGCGTCGAGGATCTGGCGCACGGCGCGGCATTTCTCGCACCAGGGCACCGCGTAGAGAACCGCTTTCGCCTCCGCCATCGGTTCCTCCGTCTTCTCGGGACCGGTTCCGGTTGGCGGCAAGGCTACCAACCCCGGCGGGGGTGTCCAGCCCCGCGCTTTACCGGCCCCGGCCCGGAAGGGTAGTCTGGTCCGGCCGGGCGGCCCCCGGCGGGGCCACGGAGGGAAAGGAGGCGCGGCCCGTGGCGGACACGATCCGATCCCCCAGAAACGAGCGCGTCCGGTGGCTCGCCCGCCTCGGCGCCGACCGCCGGTTCCGCCGGCGGGAGGGGGCATGGGTGACCGAGGGGATCCGCCTGGCCGAGGAGGTGCTGGCCTCCGGGCTCCGGGTGCGCCTGTGGCTCCTGGAGGAGGGCTGGGAGGAGCGGGGGGAGCGCGAGGCCCGGCTGTTCCGGCGCGTCCGGGCCCGGGGCGACCCGGTGGCCCACGCCACCCGGGCCGCGGTGCGGGAGGCCGCCGACACCGCCACGCCCCAGGGCGTGGTGGTGGCCTTCGAGGCCCCGGCCTGGTCGGCCGAAGATCTCCTGACACGGCCCGGCCCCGTGGTGGTGCTCGACCGCCTCCAGGAACCCGGGAACCTGGGCACGATCGCCCGCACGGCCGAGGCCACGGGCGCGGCGGGACTCGTTCTGGTCAAGGGGGCTGCGGACCCCGGAAATCCCAAGGCCCTGCGGGCCTCGGCCGGGTCCCTGCTCCGGCTCCCGACCCTGCGGGTGGACGACCCGGCTGGCTTCCTCCGGGACGCCGGCCTCCCGGCGGCCGCCACGGTGAGCCGGGGCGGCACCCCCCCGGACGCCCTCGACCTCTCGGGCCGGTTCGCCCTGCTCCTCGGCCAGGAGGGAGGGGGGCTGGGCCGCGGGCTTACGGCCTTGACGGATCTCCGGATCACGCTGCCCATGGAAGGCGCCGTGGAGTCGCTCAACGTCGCGGCAGCCGCGGCCATGATCCTCTACGAGGCCCAACGCCAGAGGCGGGCGAACCCGAGACGAACCGGAGCCTGCCACACTCCCTGATGGAGGTGCTCCCATGTCCCAGATCCAGACCCTTCGTTTCACCCAGACGATCGAGCATGCCGGCGGGTTCCGGGCCACCGTGAGGGTTCGCGACCTGCCGCCCTACGGCCTCGACGAACCCAAGGACCTCGGGGGGGACGGCGCGGCGCCGTGCCCCATGGACTACCTTCTGACGGCGGTGGGGGGGTGCCTCCTATCGAGCCTCGCCCTGTGCCTCCAAAAGAAGCGGGTCGAGGCCCCCCTGGCCATGGACATGGAGGGCGAGGTGGCCCGCAACGAGGAGGGCCTGTTGCGGGTCGTCCGGATCCGGGCCCGGATCCGGGTCGGGGCCGCCGAGGCCGATCGCCGAAAGGTCGAGGGCTGTTACGAGATCTTCAAGAAGTACTGCATCGTTTCGGCCTCGGTGGCCCAGGGCATCCCCCTCGAGACCGAACTCGTCTTCGGGGAGTAAGGCCCCTTGTCCCGGTTCGCCGACCGGTTCGCCCGGTACCGGGAGATCGTGCCCGATTTCCCGGCCTTCTGCGCGGCCCACGAGGCGCCGGCCCCGGTCCATCTGCGGGTCAACCCTCGCAAGGCCGCCTCCGACTGGGTGGTGAACCGGCTGTCCCGGGCCGGGGTGCGAGTCCGGCCGGAATCCTGGTATCCGGATCTCCTTCGCGTCATCGAGGCCCCCCAGGGGTTCGCCTTCGGAGCCACCCTGGTCCACGCGCTCGGCTTCGTGTACATCCAGAGCGCGTCGTCGGCCGTGTCGGCCCGGGCCCTGGGGGCCCGCCCCGGGGACCGGGTGCTCGACCTGTGCGCGGCCCCGGGATCCAAGACCACCCTGCTCGTGCAGGAGATGGACGACCGGGGGCTCGTGGTGGCCAACGAGCCCAACCGCCGGCGGATCAAGTCGCTCGCCGCAAACCTCGAGCGGATGGGCGCGGCGTCGGTCCTGATCACCGCTTACGCCGGCCAGAACTTTCCCAAGCGGCTTCGGTTCGACCGGGTGCTGGTGGACGCCCCCTGCTCTGGCGAGGGCACCTGGCGCGGCCCCGACGCCAAACCCCGGAGGATCTCCGGGGAGTTCCGGGCCGCCCTGGCGCGCCAACAAACGGGCCTCATCCAGAGGGCCTGGGACGTCCTGGAACCGGGCGGCGAACTCGTGTACTCCACCTGCACCTACGCCCCGGAGGAGAACGAGGCGATCCTGGCCGGCCTGGTGGAGCGCGAGGGGGCCCGGGTGCTCCCGGTGCCGGTGGACGTGCCGGCCGAACCGGGGCTTCCGGAGTGGGAGGGGCGCCGGTTCCCTCCTGAGCTCGCGCTGACCCGCCGCCTCTATCCCCACCGGTTCGATTCGGAGGGTTTCTTTGTCGCTCGATTGGCTAAACCCGGATGAGACCCGGGCCGTCATCGCCTACTTCGGCGAGCGGTTCGGCGTGCCCCCGGAGGCGTTTGAGGGCCTTCGGCTCTTTCGCCGCAGCGGGTACGTGTGCGCCGTGCGCGGGGAGGCGGCCGAAGCGGCCGAGGCGCTCCAACTCGCCGGGGGCGGGCTCCGGCTCGCCAAGGAGATGGGGCCGGGCCGGTTCAAACCGGCCACCCGGGGGGTCCAACTCCTGGCGTCCGGGGCCGGGGGCGGGGCCGTGGACCTCCGGGACGAGCAACTCCGGGCCCTCCTGCAGGGGCAGACGATCCCGGTGGACCGCCCCGGCCGGGGGTTCGTGCTCCTCCGGTGGGAGGGCGCGGTGATCGGGGTGGGGCTCCTGCGGGAGGGCCAGCTCGTGGGCCAACTGCCCCGCACGGTGACGGAGCACCTGCGGGTCCGCCCGGACGAACCCCTCGTCTGACCCCCTCCACCCTCCGCGGGGGTACGAATACGTTCGGACGTATTGCCGGGGGGGCGGGGAACGGGTTCCGGCTAAAGATCCCGGCCGCTTGGGCCGACCCGTGTTCCAGGGCGGGG
>NZ_BAAHFQ010000072.1:0-16153 GCF_054681715.1 Deferrisoma sp. | reverse complement strand
GGTGGTCGAAGGCATGCAGTTCGACCGCGGGTACATCAGCCCCTACTTCGTGACCAACGCCGAGCGGATGGAGGCCGAGCTGAAGGACGCCTACGTGCTCATCCACGACGGCAAGATCAGCTCGATGAAGACCCTCCTGCCCATCCTCGAGAAGATCGCCAACACGGGCAAGCCGTTCCTCGTGATCGCCGAGGACGTGGAGGGCGAGGCCCTGGCGACCCTGGTGGTGAACAAGCTCCGGGGCACCCTGCAGTGCACGGCCGTGAAGGCCCCGGGCTTCGGCGACCGCCGCAAGGCCATGCTTCAGGACATCGCCATCCTGACCGGCGGCCAGGTCATCAGCGAGGAGGTGGGCCTGAAGCTCGAAAACGCCCAACTCACCGACCTCGGCCAGGCCAAGACGATCCGGGTGGACAAGGACACCACCACCATCATCGACGGCGCCGGCAGCGCCCAGGCGATCCAGGACCGGGTCAAGCAGATCCGGGCCCAGATCGAGGAGACCACCTCCGACTACGATCGTGAGAAGCTCCAGGAGCGGCTCGCCAAGCTGGTGGGCGGCGTGGCCGTGATCAACGTGGGCGCGGCCACCGAGGCCGAGATGAAGGAGAAGAAGGCCCGGGTCGAGGACGCCCTGCACGCCACCCGGGCGGCCGTGGAGGAGGGCATCGTGCCCGGCGGCGGCGTGGCCCTGATCCGGTGCATCGATGCCCTGAACGACCTGAAGCTGCCCGAGCCCCAGATGGTGGGCGTGAACATCGTGAAGCGGGCCCTCGAGGAGCCGCTGCGGCAGATCGTGGCCAACGCCGGCCTCGAGCCCTCCGTGGTGGTGAACGAGGTGAAGGGCCGCAAGCTCACCGAGGGCTTCGACGCCTACCAGGAGAAGTACGTGGACATGATGGAGGCCGGCATCATCGACCCGACCAAGGTCACCCGCACGGCCCTCCAGAACGCCGCCAGCGTGGCGGGCCTGCTGCTCACCACCGAGGCCATGGTGGCCGAACTCCCGAAGGAGGAGAAGGGTTCGGCCGCGCCTGGCGCCGGCATGGAGGACTTCTAAGCCCTGCCACGCCGTACGAGCGCTCCGACGGGGCCCGGGGTCGACCCGGGCCCCGTTTTTCTTTGCAATACTTTCCACAGACTAAACTTTTTTCCATCTCTGCACTCAAGTGAAACACGCCCACGGCCGATCAGAAATCGGTCCGGGGGCGACCCCCTTCCCGCGGAGGATGCATGACCGACCCGAGCCCCAGGGACTGGGCGCGCCTGGTGGTGGAGGCCACCGACGACCTCGTGTACGTGTGCTCCGAGGACCTGCGGATCGCCTACATGAACCCGGCCCTCGTGCGGCGCACCGGCCGGGACGCCACGGGGGAACGCTGCCACGAGGCGCTCCACGGCCTGCCGGAGCCGTGCCCCTGGTGCCCCAACGACCTCGTGATCGGCCAGGGCCGGGCCCACACCTGGGAGGTGCAAAGCCCCCAGGACGGCCGGTGGTACCACGTGGTCAACGTGCCGGTGGAGCGGGGTGGGCGCCGCTACAAGGTGGCGATCATCCGGGACATCACGGCCCGGCGGGAGGCCGAAGAGAGCCTGGCCGGGCGCAAACGGTTCCTGCGGGATGTTCTCGACTCGGCCGGGGTGGCCGTGTTCGCCATCGACCGGGAGCACCGCTGCACCCTCTGGAACCGGGCCTGCGAGCGGCTCACCGGGGTTCGGGCCGAGGAGGTCGTGGGCACCAACCGGCACTGGAGCGCGTTCTACGACGAACCCCGCCCCACCCTGGCCGACCTCGTGCTCGACGGCCGGACCGATCGCGGGCCGGAACTCTATCCGGTGTTCGGCCCCTCGCCCCTGGCCCCGGACGCGGTGCGGGCCGAGCGCGCCTTCCGAAGCCTCGGCGGGAAGGTGCGCCACATCGCCTTCGAGGCGGCCCCGGTCCGCGACGAGGCCGGCCGGATCGTCGCCGTGGTGGAGACCCTCCACGACGTGACCGAGCTGAAGCGGGCCGAGGCCGACCGGGAGCGCCTGGCCCTGGCCGTGGACCAGGCGGCCGAGGCCATCGTGATCACCGACCACGAGGCCCGCATCCTGTCGGCCAACCCGGCCTACGAGGCCATCCTCGGGGTTCCGGTGGACCGGGCCCGGGGGCTGCCCCTCGGCGAGGTGCTCGAAAACACCGACCCCGGGTTCGACGCCAAGGAGGCCCGGCGGCATCTGCTCGCCACCGGGCGCTGGTCGGGCCGGGTGGGCAAACGGCGCCCCGACGGCCGGGAGATCGTGCTCGACGTCACGGCCACGGTGGTGCGAGACGACCGGGGAACGCCTCGCTACGGGTTGTGCATCTTCCGGGACGTGACCGAGGAGGTGCGCTGGGAGCGGGAGCGGCTGCGGGCCGAGCGGCTGCGGGCCCTGGGGACCCTCGCCGGGGGCATCGCCCACGATTTCAATAACCTGCTCATGGGCATCCTGGGCAGCGCCGAACTGCTGGAAACCGAGGTGCGCCCCGACGGGCCCGGCCCCAAACATCTGGAGCGGATCCTGCGGGCCGGGGAGCGTGCACGGGATCTGGTGACCCAGATCCTCCAGTTCTCCCGGGCCGACCCCGACGGGGACGGCCGGGCCGATCTGCGGGCCGAGACCGAAACGGTGGCCGAGATGCTCCGGGCCACGACCCCCTCGGTGGTGGAGGTGGAATGGACCGCCCCGGCCCACCCTTGCTTCGTGCCCGTGGACCCCGCCCAGGCCCAGCAGGTGGTGCTCAACCTCGCCACCAACGCCGTCAAGGCCCTGGGCCCGGGCCCGGGCCGGGTGTCGCTGGCGGTGGAGCGGGTGGACGCCTCCCCGCCCCTACCCCCAGATCTCTCCCCCGGGGTCTACTACCGCCTGTCCGTTGCCGACACCGGCTGCGGCATGGACCCCGCCACCGCCGACCGGATCTTCGAGCCGTTCTTCACCACCCGCCCCGTGGGCGAGGGCACGGGCCTGGGGCTCTCGGTGGTGTACGGGGTGGTGCGGGCGGCCGGCGGGACGATCCGGGTGGAAACCGCCCCGGGCCGTGGTAGCCTGTTCGAGGTTTTCCTGCCCGCGGTGGACGGGGCCGCGGACCGGGCTCCCGACCCCGGCCCCGCCCCGGAGGCCACCCCGCTCCGGGTGCTGGTGGTGGACGACGAGGAGGCCGTCCGGGAGATCACCCGGGACCTCCTGACCGGGTTGGGCCACGAGGTGGTCCTGGCCGTCTCGGCCGAGGAGGCCCTGGAGATCCTGGCCCGGGAACCGGGGGTGGAGGTGGTTCTCACCGACCGGTCGATGCCCGGGATCCCGGGCGAGGAACTGGCCCGGCGCATCCGGGAAGCGTTTCCCTGGGTGGAGGTCGTCCTGTTCACGGGCCACATGGAACCCGAGGTGGCCGAACGGGCCCGGGCGGCCGGGGCATCGGAGATCCTGACAAAACCCATCCGGCGGACCCAGCTGGCCGGCGCGCTCCGGAGGCTCGCGGCCCGGAAGGCCGCGCAAAGGGAGGACTGAGATGGCAAAAATCCTGGTGGTGGACGACGAGGAGCACGTGCGGGACGTGGTGCGGCAGATGCTCGAGCAGGCCGGCCACGAGGTGAGGGACGCTGCGGACGGGGAGGAGGCGCTGGAACTGTACCGCGCCTGGTCCCCGGATCTCGTGCTGACCGACATCCTCATGCCCAACAAGGGCGGGCTCGTGCTGATCAAGGAACTGAGGGAGCGCGATCCCCGGCTGCCCATCGTGGCCACCTCGGGCGGGGGCCGCACCGGGAAGCTCAACTTCCTGTCGACCGCGCGCACCTTCAAGGGCGTCGTGACCCTGAAAAAACCCTTCTCCCGACGGGAACTCCTCGCGGCCGTGAACGAGGCCCTCGCGGGGGACCCCTCGTCTTGACGCATCCCCTCGGGCTCCCCTAGCATCGGTTCCTTTGCGAGGATCCGATGCCGACAGTCCTACGCCGCCTGGGCTCGGTGCGGCTCGCCGTCGCGCTCCTTTTGGTGCTCGCGGCCGCCGCGGCCCTGGGCACCTGGCTCCCCCAGAACCTCGACCCCGGCGAGTTCCTGCGCCGGTTCCCCCGGGCGGGGCCGCTGCTCCTGACCCTGGGGTTCGACCGGTTCTTCACGAGCCCCCTGTACCGGGGGCTTCTCGCGCTGTTTACCCTGAACCTCCTCGCGTGCGCCGCGGGCCGGTCCCGCAGGGGGTGGCTCGCCTTTCGCGGCCGGGCCGACCCCACCGTGCGCGTGCCGGGGCCGGCCGCCCCCGATCTTGCCGAGCGGCTCCGGTCCGCCGGGTTCCGGATCCGCACGGCATCGCCCCTCCGGGCGAGTCGGTGGCCGTGGGCGTTCCTCGGGTTCCCCCTGGTTCACCTCTCGCTCCCCGTGATCTTTGCCGGCGCCCTGTGGGGCAGCCTGGCCGGATTCGTCGGGACCCAGACGGTCCACGTGGGCGACGAGATGGGAGCCTTCTACGACTGGTCGGCCGGCCGGGACCGCCCCCTGCCCTTCCGGCTGCGGGTGACCGAGTTCCGGGAGCTCCACTATCCCACCCCCCTGAAGGTCCGCCTGGGCCGGCCCGGCGGGGAGCCGGTGGAGGTCGTGACCCGCGAGGGCGCCCGGATCGAGGTGCCGGACTCGCCCTACACGGTGCACCTCGGCCGGTTCGACCGGGAGACCAAGGACCTCACCTTCTGGGTCGAGGGACCCGAGGGGACCCTGGGCCCCTTCTCCCGGGACCGGCGGCAGGGGTGCCCGGTGGACTTCACGCCCTTGGGGTTCCGCGACCCGGAGGTCCGGCGGGTCGAAGCCCGGGTCGAGGTGCTCGCGCCCGACGGCACCCCGACCCGGACGGCCGTGGTCGCGGTGAACGAACCCCTCGTGCACGGGGGGCTCCGGATCTTCCTCACGGCCTGGGGGGCCGACCCGTACGGGTTCCCGTGGGTGGGGTTCCAGATCACCCGGGACCCGGGGCAGCCCGCGGTGTGGCTGGGGTCGGCCTCGCTCGTCGCGGGCCTCGCCCTCCTGTGGGCCGGCCGGGGGGCCTGGGTGTGGGAGGAGGAAGGGGAGGTGCGGGCGGTGGCCACGGGCCGGACGGCGGCAGAGCTGCGCGCCCGTCTGACGGCATCCGGGGACGGGGCGGACGACCGGGAGGCGGCCCCGTGACCCCCCGGGACTGGACCGCCGCCCTGGGGCTCGATGCCGCCCGCCGCCGCGCCCGGCTTGGGTTCCTGGGTCTCACGCCCGCCGACCGGGAGGCCCTGCGGAATCTTCTCGCCATCCTCGACCCGAGGCTCGAAGGCCTCGTGGACCGCTGGCACCGGTTCCTCCTCAAACGGCCCGAGACCCGGAACCTGATGGCCCGCGCCGGCGTGCAAGACCATCTGCGGGTGGTCCAGACCCGGTACTTCCGAAGTCTTCTCACCGGGCCCTACGACCGGCGGTACTTCCACGAGCGGCTGCGGATCGGGTTCGTGCACGAGCGGGTCGGTCTCGAACCCCCGTGGTACACCGGATCGTACCGGAAATTCCTCGAACTCGTGCGAGAGGAACTCCTGGCCGCCGGCGTCGGCTCTCCCACCGCCCTCAGGTGGATGGCCGCCCTCGAGAAGGTCGTGTTCCTCGACCTCCAACTCGCCCTCGACGCCTACTTTTACACCCGAAACGAGGCCATCGTCCGGGCCAACCAGAGGCTTCGGGAGTTGGCCCAGGAGCTGGAGGCCCGGAACCGGGCGCTGGCCGAGGCGTTTTCCCGTGCCCAGGAGGCCGCCCGGCTGAAGGAGGCGTTCCTGGCCCAGGTGAGCCACGAGCTGCGCACCCCCCTCAACGCCATCCTGGGGTTCGCCGATCTCTTGGCCGATGAGATCGAGGGACCGGTGAACCCCGAGCAGCGGGAGGCCCTCCGCCGGATCCGCCGGCACGGCGAGCGGCTGGTGGAGATGGTGGACCAGATGCTCGACGCGGCGAAACTCGCGGCCGCGGCCCTGGGGCGGCCCGAGCCCTTCGACCCCGCGCCCCTCGTGGACGAGGTGTGCCGCGCCGGCGAGGACCTGGCCGCCGGGAAAGGGCTCGGGTTCGAGGCCGAGATCGAGCGGCCGCTTCCCCTCGTCGAGGGCGACCCCGAGGCGCTCCGGCTCGCCCTGGGCCACCTGGTGGAGAACGCGGTCAAGTTCACCCGGTCGGGCCGGATCGGCGTCCGGGCCCGGGAGACCGACGGCCGGCTCCGACTGGAAGTCTGGGACACCGGGCCGGGCGTGCCCCCGGAGCACCGGGAACGGATCTTCGAACCGTTCCACCAGGTGGACGCGGGGGACACCCGGGAGGTCACCGGGCTTGGTATGGGATTGCCGCTCGCCCGGAAGGCGGTGGAGCGGATGGGGGGCCGGCTCGTCCTGGCCGAGTCGGGCCCGGGCGGGAGCCTGTTCGTTCTGGAGCTACCGGTGGCCGGGGGCGGCGTTGACTCGGGCACCGGGCGGGATTAAGGTTTTTCGCCGTTCGTTTTGGCGCCCGCTTCCCCAGGCGCCCTTCCTCGGAAAGGAGGCTCGCCATGCGGAAACTCCTCGTGTCCCTCGCCCTCGGCCTCGCGATCGCGGCCCCGGCCGCTGCCAAAACCGAGATCAAGCTCGGGGTGGTCACAAAACCCGGGTCGGCCCAGAACGTGGCCGCCGAGAAGTTCAAGGAGATCGTCGAGACCCGGTCGGGCGGGGACGTGACCGTCAAGATCTACCACAGCGCCTCCCTGGGCTCGGAAACCGAGATCCTACAGCAGATCCAGATGGGCAGTGTGCAGATGGGGGTCATCACCCTGGGGCCCATCGACGCGTTCGTGCCCGAGGTGGACGTGGTGGCGTTCCCCTTCCTCTTCAAGAGCTACGAACAGGTGGACCAGGTGCTCGACGGCCCCCTGGGCGCCGAGATCCTAAAGCGCATGGAGTCGGCCGGGTTCAAGGGGCTCGCGTTCACCGAGAACGGGTTTCGCCACCTCACGAACCGGGTGCGGCCGGTCCACACGGTGGACGATGTGAAGGGCCTCAAGATCCGGGTCATGGAGAGCACCCTCCACAAGGAACTGTGGCGCGCCCTCGGGGCAAACCCCACCCCCATGGCCTGGCCCATCTACACCGAACTCGAGCAGGGCACGATCGACGGCCAGGAGAACCCCCTGTGGGTGGCCTGGACCTACAAGCTTTACGAGGTCCAGAAATACCTGTCGCTGACCGGCCACGTCTACTCGGCCCACGCCGTGCTCGCCAACCTGGACTGGTTCAACGGCCTGCCCGAGGCCATCCGGAATTTGCTGGCCGAGGCGGCCCGGGAGGCGGCCCGGTACGAGCGCAACTGGAACCGGTCGAACGAGGCCGACTTCTTGGCGAAGCTCAAGGAGGCCGGCATGATCGTGGACGAGCACCCGGACATCGACTCGTTCCGGGCCAAGGTGGCCGGGCTCAAGGACCTCGAGATGTTCCGGAGGCCCGGCACGGCCGAACTCCTGGAGAAGTTCCTGGCGGCAACGAAGTGAGGCGGCTGGGAGGCGGGAACGCCGGAAGGCCGCCCCACTCCAGGGTGTACCCGGCGGGTAGGGGCGCCCGAGGGCGGGTTCCGGGAGGGGGAAGACCACGGGGGGTGCGAACCCACGCGGCAGGCGGCCGCTGAGCGGATCTGGGAACACCGGGCCGAAGGTCTCGCCGCCCGGAGCCGTGCCCCAGAGGGACAGGAACGGATGAAGCATCTCCAGGCGGCCTCCGCGGCGCTCAATCGCGCCGTGGAGGCCCTGTTGTGTGTTCTGGCGATCGGCATGTCGGCCCTCACGCTGGCCCAGGTGGTGGCCCGGTACGGGCTCAACCACTCGATCTTCTGGAGCGAGGAGGTGGGCCGGATGATCCTGATCGCGCTGACCTTCCTCGGCGCCTCGGCGGCCTGGGCCCGGGGCGCCCACATCGGGATCGACGTGTTGACCGGCCGCCTGCCCGGTGGGGTCCGGCGGTGGGCCCAGGCCTTCGCCTGCCTGTGCGGGATGGCGTTCGGGCTCTTCCTGGCCATCTACGGCGCGGAGTTCGCCTGGTTCGCCCGGCGGGGGGTCATGAGCGCCACCGGGCTGAGCCGGAGCGTGCCGGCGGCCGTGGTGCCCCTGGGGGGCGCGATCCTCGCGTTCCACGCCTTCGTGGACCTCTTGGCCACGTTGCGGGGTGGGGGGGCCCGCGAATGAGCGTGACCGGCGTCCTCCTCGGGGTCCTGGCGGGGCTTTTTCTCCTCGAGGTCCCCATCGCCGTGGCGATCGGGCTCGCATCGGTGGCCGCGTTCGTGGCCGGCGGGGACTTCCCGCTGATCACGGCCGTCCAGCGGATGTACGGCGGGGTGGACTCGTTCCCGCTCATGGCCGTGCCGTTGTTCCTTTACGCCGGGGGCCTCATGGAGGCCGGCGGCATCTCCCGGCGCATCGTGGCCTTCGCCGACGCCCTGGTGGGCTGGCTTCCGGGGGGGCTGGCGGCCGTGGCCGTGGCCTCGGCCATGTTCTTCGCCGGCATCTCGGGCTCGGCGGCGGCCGACACGGCCGCGGTGGGCGGCATCCTGGTGCCCGCCATGATCTCCCGCGGCTACGCCCCGGCCTTTGCCGGTGCCGTCCAGGCGGCCGGCGGCAGCATCGGGGTGGTCATCCCGCCGTCGATCCCGATGATCATCTTCGGGTTCCTGACCGGCGCGAGCATCGGCAAGCTGTTCGCCGGGGGCATCCTGCCCGGGGTGCTGATGGGCACGAGCCTCATCGCGGTGAGCGCCCTGGTGTCCCGCCGCCGGGGATACGGGGCGAGCCAGGCGTTCTCGCTGGCGCGGGTCTGGACCACGTTCCGGGACGCCCTCTGGGCCCTCGGCGCCCCGGTGGTCATTCTCGGCGGCATCCTGGGCGGCGTGTTCACGGCCACCGAGTCGGCCGCCGTGGCCGTGGGCTATGCCGTGTTCGTCGGACGGTTCGTGTACCGGGAGCTACGCTGGCGCGACATGCCGCCGATCTTCGTGCGAGGATCCATCACGGCCGCCGTGATTCTGTTCATCATCTCGGCCGCGAGCGCGTTCTCCTGGCTCCTGGCCATCGAGGACATTCCCTCGCGCCTGAGCGCGGCGCTCCTGGGGATCACCGAAAACCCGGTGCTCCTCATGCTGCTGGTGAACGCCGTGCTCCTCCTGGCGGGAACCTTTGTCGAGACCACGGCGAGCCTCATCCTGCTGGTGCCCGTGATCGTGCCGCTGGCGCCCAAGCTTGGGGTGGACCTGACCCAACTCGGGGTCATCGTGGTCATGAACCTCGCCATCGGCATGCTGACCCCGCCGCTGGGAATCTGCCTGATCGTAAGTTGCGCCCTTGCCAACGAACGCATCGCGGCCATCAGCCGGGCGGTGCTGCCGTTCCTCGTGGTGCTTCTCGCCGATCTCCTGCTCGTGAGCTTCTGGCCACCGCTGACCCACTGGTTTTCGGGATAAATCTGGGAGCCCAGCGGTTTTGACCCCGCGGGAACGCGGTGTTAGGTTTTTGGGCGCTTTCGTCCCCCTGAACCGAGGTTCGCCCATGGCGAGGGAATGGTTCTGGCTCTCCTGCCGTCACGAGATCGACCGACTGTTCGACACCCTGGTCCACACCGCCTGGGGTCAGACCCCGGGCACCGCGCCCGCCTGGAGCCCCGCCGTGGATGTCGTGGAGGAAGAGGACCGGTACCGGATCGAGATGGATCTGCCGGGCGTCGAGACGAACGACCTCAGCATCACGGCCGAACAGGGCGCCCTGCGGATCGAAGGCGTTCGCCGCCGCAGGCCCGGGGGAGGCGGGATCCGCCAGCACCTCTCCGAGCGCCCCGCGGGGCCATTTCGCCGGAACTTCCGGCTCCCCTCCGACGCCGACCCGAACACGGTCCGGGCTCGCCTGCGGGACGGCGTGCTCGTGGTCGAGGTCGCAAAACGCGGGTGAGCGTTTCAGATCCGCCCTGCCCAGAGCGGGATGCGGCCGGAAAGGCGGCCTCTCGCTCGGAACACGAACGAAGCGTCGAACCGTGGGGGTGGCAGCCTGCCTGCGCCGAGCACCGTAGATTTGCACGTCCTCCCCGAGGGTCGATCGCGGGGGCCGATCCGGGCGTCACGTTACGTCACGGCCCCCGGACCCGCCAGGGATTATCCCATGGTTTCACAAGGCCCAGGCCACGTGCCGCCTAGCCGGCCGGTTGCCTAGCAGGAGGAGTCTCGATCCCATGGCCCGAAAGAAACGCGCGAGGAAACCGAGGGAACTCGGCCCCGAGGACCTGGGGCCCCCGATCCGACCCGAGGAGTTCCCGTTCGAGACCACGGACGAGGTGGAGCCCCGCCGGAGCCCCCTGGGCCAGGAGCGGGCCCTGCGCTCGCTGCGGCTCGGGACCCGCATCCGGGCCCCGGGGTACAACGTGTTCGTCCTCGGGCTCACGGGCAACCGCAAGGAGGCCCTGCTCCGGGACCTCATCCGGGAACACCTGCCCCCGCTCCCCCCCCCACCCGACTGGGTGTACGTGTACAACTTCCGGGACCCGGACCGGCCGCTGGCCCTGCGGCTCGAACCGGGCCAGGGCCGCCAACTGGCCCGGGACATGGAGGGGTTCGTCGAAACGCTGTGCCGGAAGATTCCCGAGGCGTTCCAGACCGAAACCTTCGAGCAGGAAAAGGAGGCCCTCTCCAAGAAGTACGACGCCCAGATCCAGGAACTCCGGGAGCGGTTCGAGGCCTCGGCCCGGGAGAAGGGCCTGGTGGTCCAACCCACTCCCCAGGGCCAACTGCTCTTTATCCCCCTCATCGAAGGCAAGCCCATCGAGGACCCGTCCCAGTACGAGGCCCTCCCCGACGAGGAGAAGCAGCGTATCCGGGAGGCCCAGGAGGCCCTCGGCCGGGAGGCCCGGGAACTGTTCAAGAAACAGCGGGAACTGATGGAGGCCCTGGGCCGGGAGGTCCAACAGATCGTCAAGGTCTACGCGGCCCGCATCGTGGATCCCCTGATCGAGGAGATCGCGGCGCGCTACGGGAACCCCAGGGTGGCCGAGTACCTCAAGGCCGTGCGGGACCACACCTTGGAAAACCTGGAAAAGTTCCGGCAGGAGGACGAAAAACCCGCCCTTCCGTTCCCGCTCCCGATGCTCCGGGCGCTGCAGGCCGACCGGTTCCTGGAATACCGGGTCAACGTGGTGGTGGACAACGAGGGCCGCGACGCCGCCCCGGTGCTGACCGAGGAGAGCCCCACCTACCGGAACCTGTTCGGCGCCATCGAGAAGGTGGTGGACGAAACCGGGAAACTCGTGACGAACTTCACCCGGATCAAGTCCGGGAAGATCCTCCAGGCCTCGGGCGGGTACCTGGTGTTCAACCTGGAGGACGCCATCACCGAGCCCTTCGTGTGGAAGAGCCTCAAGCGGGTGCTCCGGAGCGGGCTCGTGGAGATCGAGAGTTACCAGCCGCTCAGTTTCCTGAGCGTGGCGGGGCTCGTGCCCGAGCCGATCCCGGTGAACACCCGCATCGTGGTGTACGGGAGCCGGCTCTTGTTCCACATCCTGTCCTTCTGGGACCCCGAGTTCGCCGAGTGCTTCAAGGTGATCGCCGACTTCGGGCCCGACACCGACCGGGACGGCGACGGGGTGCTGGCCTACGCCCAGCGCATCGCCCACATCTGCGAGGTCGAGGGATTCCCCCCCTTCGACCGGGGGGCCGTGGCCGAGGTCGTGCGGTTCGGGGCTCGCCGGGTGGAGCACAAGGAGAAGATCTCGGCCGTGCTGGAAGACGTGGACGACCTGGTGCGGGAGGCCGGGTTCTTCGCCGCCGAGGCGGGCGCGGCCCGGGTTTCGGCCGAGCACGTGCGCCAGGCCCTGGAGGACCGGATCTTCCGGTGGAACCGCGTGGAAGAGCGGATCCGGGAACTCATCGCCGAGGGCACCCTGCTCGTCGACGTGGACGGAAAGAAGGTGGGGCAGGTAAACGGGCTCGCCGTCTTGAGCCTCGGGGAGTACGCCTTCGGCCGGCCGTCCCGGGTCACCGCGAGCCTCGGCATGGGCACGGCCGGCATCGTGAACATCGAGCGGGAGGCCCGGCTTTCGGGCTCCACCCACGATAAGGGCGTCCTGATCCTCGCCGGCTACCTCCGGAACCGGTTCGGCCGGAACCGGCCCCTGTCGTTCTCGGCCTCGCTCGCGTTCGAGCAGTCGTACTCGGGGATCGACGGCGACAGCGCCTCGTCCACCGAGCTTTACGCGCTCCTTTCCCGCATCGGGAACCTTCCGCTGCGCCAGGACATCGCCGTGACCGGGTCGGTGAACCAGAACGGGGAAATCCAGGCCATCGGCGGGGTCAACGAAAAGATCGAGGGCTTCTACCGGGTGTGCAAGGCCGTCGGCCTCACGGGCCGCCAGGGCGTCATGATCCCCGAAGCCAACGTGCGCCATCTCGTCCTCCACCCCGAGGTGGTGGAGGCCGTGCGGGCCGGCCGCTTCCACATCTACCCCGTGCGCACGGTGGACGAAGGGATCGAGATCCTCACCGGGATCCGCGCCGGGCAACCCGGGGAACCCGGCACCGTGAACGGCATCGTGGACGAGGCCCTCGAAGAACTCGACCGGCGCCTGCGGGAGCGAAACCAAGGCAAGGACAGGAAGGAAAACGGCCAGGACAAGACGGAGGAGCAGGAGGGCCCCCGGGAACCGGCCCCGCCGCCGAAACCGCCCGAACCCGAGGGCGGGGAGTCGTGACCGCACAGGGCCCGCCCGTCGGCGGCCCGCCTTCCAACGGGGAGAGTCGCCCCGGACGGGGGCGCGGCCGCCGGTCACGGGGGGTGATTGCGCCACCCCCACGGCGGATACCGCCGGAACGTCAGCCCCTGGTGCGAAACCGGCTCTTACAGGCGGGGCTCGGCGGTATCTCCCGAACCCATGGGGTTCGGCCTTCCAGCTTTCCAGCTTCCCAGCGGTGAAGATTCATGCTGGACTTTAGAGGCACGGCGGCCCTGGTCTCCGAAGATGAGAGCCGAATCCATCGTGCCGGTAACGAGAATTGGCCGCGCTTACGCCGCGTTGGATCGATCTGGCGGGTCGCGCGGTGGGTTAGCCCATTCGGGGACAACGAATTTCTGCCCCTTCGCGTCCCACAGGGCGCGAAGGTCGACATGGCCGAAAACCCTGGCGATAAGATCGCGCACCATCCCGGCCGTCGGGGGTTGTTGATAGCGCCAGGGATAGAGGAATCGCACATCACGGGGGTCCAAGAGCCCCTGGTAGGTGATCACCTGGGGCAGCGCGTAGCCGGTCGAGAGGATCTGCACCCACCGGTGCAACACCTGTCGGGTCTGCTGCCAGGTCTCCTTCCACCCCCAGCGGTTCTTGAGCTGGTTGAAGAGGTCCTCGATGGCCCAGCGGCGGCTGTAGGCCCGCAGGATCTCCTCGGGGGAGAGGGTCAAGTCGGTCGAGAGCAACAGCCGTTGGGCCGAGCGGGTGCCGCCGGTTTCCCGTTCGAGCGTAACCCACACGGCGCGCACGCGCTGCCCTCCCAGGAACCGGGCGAGGACGACCTCGCTTCGGTAGTGGGCGATGTGCCGGGCGCCGTACACAACCACGCGGATCTGGGCGAGGGGGAGTTGAAGAACCCGATCCGCCGTGAGTTTGGCCCCGTACTTGCGGGGACGGCCTCGGCGGCCTGGGGGACGGGGTTCGGGGGGTAGGTGGAGGGCGGTGTCCCTTCGGACCTGTCCGAGGACGTGGTAGCCCAGGGTCTGGGCGCATTGGATGAGGGAGCGGCGCATGTACCAGCAGTCGAGCAGGACGACGGCGCGGTAGGGGGCAAACAGCGATCGGCCCGTACGCAGTAGGGTTTTGGCCGCCACGAGTTTGCCGGCATTGCCGGTAGTGCGCACCAGGCGGGAGAGGATCGGGACGGCGAACGTACGGGAGCCGCGCTCCAAGGCGAGGGCCAGGGTGACCCAGTTTTGGCCCAGGGCAAAGCGGGGGCGATTGGGTTTGGTACCATGCTGGTGGTGGAACGTCGCCTCTGGTGCGCGGCGAGACGAGCGGAAGACGACGGTGTCGTCGAGGGGCAAGTACAGGCGCCCGGTTGGGCATAGGCGCAGGGCGAGGCGAGCGGTTTGGAGGCCGAGGGCGACCCAGGACCAGCGGCCATTCTGGAGCCACTTGAAGTAGGTGGTCCAGTGGCGGCCGGGGCGAACGGCGAGGTAGGCATGGGTGACGAAGCCGCCATGGGTCATCATGGCACCGAAGAGCAGTTCGACCCAGGTGCGGACAGATCGTTTGGGAACGACCTTGGCCAAGAAGGTGATGGCAGCACACAGTTCGGCAATGAGTCGGTTGAGATGTTGGGGGTTCATCGCGGCATCCTGGAGAGAGGAGAGAGACCATCCCTCCAGGACCGTCGCGATCTAAAAGCGCAGTTGCGCTTTTAGATCGCGACGCGCGAAGCGCGCGCGATGTCAAGAGTTTTTTTGTGGCACGGTCATTTTTTTTCTGCGGCCCGCTCTGCCGGGGGTCCGAAACTCTAAAGTCCAGGATTCATGGACGACGCACCCGATGTGACCCCATCCCGGCCGGTGGTGCTCCCCCGGTCGGAACACCCCATCAGCCGCAAGCTCATCGACCCGGACGCCCTGTGGATCCTCCGGCGGCTCCACCGGGAGGGGTATCTCGCCTACCTCGTCGGGGGGGCCGTGCGCGACCTCATGCTGGGCCGCGAGCCCAAGGACTTCGACGTGGGCACCAACGCCCGGCCCAGCGAGATCCGCCGGCTCTTCCGGAACTCCCGCCTGATCGGCCGGCGGTTCCGGATCGTCCACGTGTACTTCCGGCGGAAAGGAGAGTCCGAAAAGATCATCGAGGTGAGCACGTTCCGGGGCCAGGCCACCTGGGACGAGGAGCCGGATCCCGGGGAGATCCCCCCCGAGGACCTGGACCTCACGGGCAACGTGTTCGGCACCCCCGAGGAGGACGCCTGGCGCCGGGACTTCACCGTGAACGCCCTTTTTTACAACATCGCGGATTTCACGGTGGTGGACCACGTGGGGGGGATCGAGGACCTCCGGCGGGGGGTGATCCGGATCATCGGCGATCCGGACGACCGGTTCACCGAGGATCCCGTGCGCATGCTCCGGGCCGTGGAGTTCGCCACCCGGCTGGGGTTCCGCCTCGAGCCCGAGACCGAGGCGGGCATCCGCCGGAACGCCCCCCGCATCGCCGAGGCCTCCCCGGCGCGGCTACGGGAGGAACTTCGGCAACTGGCCGAGCGGGGCATCCTGGCCGAGGTGCTGGCCCGGGCCCACGAACTGGGGCTATTCGAGGCCCTGCTTCCGGAGGTCGAGGAGGTGGAGGGCGTGTTCCCGCTCCTGGAGCGGCTGGACGAGGCGGCACGGGCCGGCGAACGGGTGCTCGAGTCCCGCACCCTGGCGGCCCTGGTGCTCCCCACCGTGGCCCGGCGCTACCCCCTGGCCCCCGGCGCGAACCTGGAAGAGGCCCAGCAGGCCATCGCCCCGCCGGTGGAGTCCCTGGGCCGGCGGTACAACGTGTCGTCCTTCATCCGGCACGAGGCCCGGGAACTTCTCCTCTCCCTCTACCGCATCGCCCGGGGCAAGGCGTACCGCACCAAGGGCCGGTTTGTCCGGAAGCCCGAGTTCCCCGAGGCCTGGGCCTGGTTCAACGCCTGGGCCCGGATCGCGGGCGATCTCGACGAGGTGGTGGCCTACTGGGAGAAGTACCTGGAAAACCTGAACCGCCCCAAGGGCGCCGGTAAGGGGCGCAAGCGAAAGCGCCGGCGGAAGAAGAAAACCGGCTCCCCCGGCCCGAGTACCCCTTCCGGCGAACCCGCGGGAGGCGAGTAACGCCCGCCGCCCGATCCCCCTTCCCCCGGGTCCAAGAGGGGCTCCAGAATCGGGATAGGGGCGGCGGAGCATCGGCTCCGCCGACCCCTCCCACACCACCCGGCATGCGGGTCCGCACCGGGCGGTTCGTAAGGTTGAGCCCGAGTTTGACACCACCTAGTCACAAAGAAGCCGGAAAAGCGATACACTTCGGGCGGTTAGCTCGAAGTGCGCCTTCCCGGCGTGTATGTAGGTCCTCAGCCCATCCGAAGGACTTCTGGCGGTTTCTTGATTCCCAAG
>NZ_BAAHFQ010000071.1:0-16409 GCF_054681715.1 Deferrisoma sp. | reverse complement strand
TGTCTGTTGAGAGCACCACCATACCCGAGACGGAGGGCATTTTTCATGGACCAGGTTCCCCGGTTCGCCGACCCGCCGATTTTCCGCATCAGTTCAGGCTCTCAGGCTTTCTGGCGATAGCGTTCTTGGACACGAGTGGGAAAAACCCCATGGAGCCCTGGCGCAGGCTCGAAGCCGGATGGCAGCGCCCCGTCACCGGAGCGGACAAATCCGGGATCACGGCTCACCCCTGCCGGCCACAGTGCGAAAGGGAGCGCCCTGAGGGGCGGTCGGACACGGTACGCGCCGGCCCAGTGCGAAAGCGTACCAACAGGCGTGAACAGTCCCGGCCTGGCGCGACGTTCGCGCGCAACGGGGGCGAATCGGGGCCCGGCCCCGCCCGCGTCGGGTGGTTGACGACGCGGGGGACATCTAACGTGGTCACATCGTGTGCGGGGGGGGGCAGACCCGAACCCGACGGGTCAGGAGAGTCCCGGTCCGCCTGGGGCCCCGGGGCGTCACTCCGCACGACGTTCTTCCCCGCCCCTTCCCGTTGGCAATCACCCCGAAAAGGCGATAAAGTCGGCGGGCCCTCCCGGTCGGTTGTCAGCGCTTCGGCCGTCTACGGCGGTCCGTGTGGGGGAGTCCGCTGTGCACCTTACATCCCATCCCGTCCCAGACTCCGTCTCGGCCCCCGAGCAAGGCCAGCTCGTCACGGTACGGAACCGCCTTTGGATCGTTCAGGACGTGGTCCCCCACGAGGACGATCGCGACCCCACGGTCACACGTGTGGACCTGGAGTGCCTGGACGACGACCGGCTCGGGGAGAGGCTGAGCGTTCTTTGGGAGCGGGAGGTGAACCCCCGGGTGCACCACGCCGACGGGTTCCCGCGGCCCTCGGGTCGCTGGGACCACCCCCGGGTATTTCGGTCGTTCCTCACGGCGCTTCGTTGGTCCTCGACCTCGGTGCTGGCGGGCGGCGCCCTCCAGTCGCCGTTCCGAGGCGGCATCGAGCTGGAATACTACCAGCTCGAACCTGCCGCCCGGGCCGTGGTCATGCCGAGGGTGAACCTTCTCATCGCCGACGACGTGGGCCTCGGCAAAACGGTCGAGGCCGGGCTCGTGCTGCAAGAGTTGATCGCACGGGCCCGGGTGAGAACCTGCCTGGTCCTGTGCCCGGCCTCCCTCCAACGGCAATGGCAGGAGGAGATGGCTGAGAAGTTCAACCTGGAGTTCCGCATCATCGACCGGGACGCCGTGGTCCGACTACGGCGGGAGTACGGAGTTCACGTGAACCCCTGGACCAGCCACCCGCGCCTGATCACTTCCATCGACTTTCTGAAACGCGGCCCGGTGCTCCAGCAGTTCCTGGCGAGCATGGAACGCCAGGAGGGGCTTTCGAACTGGGATCTACTCATCCTCGACGAGGCCCACAACTGCGCGCCGGCGGGCCGGCAGCGCTACGTGCGCGATTCCGACCGGACCCGGATGCTGCGCCAGATCGCCCCGCACTTCCAGCACCGACTGTTTCTCACCGCCACCCCCCACAACGGGTTCACCGAAAGCTTCACGGCCCTGCTGGAGCAACTCGACCCCCTGCGGTTCCACCGGGGACCCGACGTGGACCCGGACCAGGTCCGCACCGTCATGGTTCGCCGGCTCAAAAGCGAACTGGCCGGAGATTCCCAGCGCAGGTTCGCGCGGCGCACGGTCCGCGCCATCCCGGTACCCGACGACCCGAGTGAGCGGCAGGCCTGTGAACTGCTGGACCGGTACATCCGCCACCGCATCGAGCGGGCCGGGCAGCAGAGAGAACGGCTGGCCGTGCAGTTCGCCCTGAATTTGCTCAAAAAGCGGTTCCTGTCGAGCCCCTTGGCTTTCTGCCGCTCGCTCGAGACCCATCTGGACCACGTCACCCGGCCCGGCAGCCCGCCTCCGGTAGGGGAGGCCGACTCCGAACTGGTAGAGCAGCTCATCCGGCGGGCGTCCGAGGACCACGCCGACGATCGAGTGAAGCAGGAACTGGAGGAAGAGGCCCTCCGGGAGAGCACCCGCTTTTTCGGCGAACTCACCCCGGACGAGGACCGATGGCTCTCCGACCTCTGGGCATGGGCCGAGGCCCGCCGGCACAGCCCCGATGCGAAACTCCAGGAACTCCAACGATGGGTCACCCAGCACCTGCAAACCGACGGAGAGTGGAATGACGAGCGCCTCATCGTGTTCACCGAGTACCGCGACACCCTGGAGTACATCCGATCCCACGTGACCCGGTGGATGGGCGAGGAAAGGGTCCTCATCCTCACCGGCGGCATGGACGCCCAGAGCCGCGAAGCGGTGAAGGCCGGCTTCCAGACGCCCCCCCAGGAGCACCCCGTGAGGGTGCTCCTGGCCACCGACGCCGCGGCCGAGGGCCTCAACCTCCAAAATCATTGCCGCTACCTGATCCATTACGAGATCCCCTGGAACCCCAACCGCCTGGAACAGCGAAACGGCCGAATCGACCGACACGGCCAACGGGCCGACGAGGTGCTCATCCTCCACTTCGTGCACGAGAACCGCGCCGACTCCCGGTTCCTTCGTACCGTGCTGGACAAGGTCCAGAGTATGCGCGAAGACCTGGGCTCTGTGGCCGCGGTGATCGAGAAACGCGTGGAAGAGTACATGCGGGGCAACCGGGGGGTGGACCTGGAGAGGATCTCGCCCCGCCGCACCCTCAAGGACGACATCCGCCAGGACCTTTGGGACCGCCAGAGGCTGCGGCAACTGCGGGCCCAGGTGGACCAGGCCCGGCGGGAGTGGGACATCCGCCCGGCCACCCTCCGGCGCGTGCTCGACGACGCCCTGCGCATCGAAGGGCACCCCGGGCTCGAACCCGCCCAGGGCGACCTGGCCGGCCGGGGCGCGGTCCTCCGCAGCCCCCCCGCCCACTGGGGGGAACGATGCGCGGCGTCCGTCAAGGACGCCCGGGGGCGCCTGCTCACGCTGGTGTTCGACCCGGCCGACGCCCGCGACCGCCGCGACGTGGTCCTCGTGCACCTGAACCATCCCCTCATGCAGCGGGCCCTCGCCGCGTTCCGAAAAAACATGTTTTCGCTGGGGCTCACCGAAACCGAGCGGCTCCACCGGGTCACCTACCAGGTGGTGCCCGGCGGGATCCTGGAATCTCCCTTGCTCGCGGCCGACGTGCGCCTCCTGGCCGTGGGGCAGCAGGGCCAGAAACTCCACGAGGAGATCCGCACCCTGTGCTGGACCGCCACGACAGACGGGCTCAGTCCCGCCCCGGCAAAGTTGCTGGATCAGGTTCCGGAGGACGCGCCCCACCCGTCGATCCCGGCCCGCCTGGGGCGACGGCTGGAACTCCTGGTGGAGCGGCACGAAGGCGCCCTCAAGGAAGGGCTGGCCCGCCTCGTCCAAGCCGAAACCGCGCGCCTTGAGGCCGCGCTGCACGACCGGGCCGAGCACGAGGTGGCCCAGGTCCGGCAGATGACCCAGAAGCGGATCGACGAGATCCGAAAGCGCCTGCGCCAGATCCGCGCCACCCCTGTGGAGCAGCTCCAGTTCGACTTCATGGAGGCCGAGCAGTACCGGGAGGACGAGCAGATGCTCCGTCGCCGGCTGGACCAGCTCGTGGAAGACCGCAAAGCCGAGCCCGGCCGAATCCGTGAGCGCTACCGCCTCCGGGACGTCCGAGCGTTTCCCTTGGGGCTCCGGTTCCTACTCCCCAAGCCCCTTGTGGAGCAGGAGCGATCCTGATGGCCCGCCGCACCAACCCCCACGCCCACGACTGGCTCTCGTTCGTGGAGGTGTCGGGCCTGCTGGTGAGCGAGCCCGTTTTGCACGCGCACTTTCCCCAGGGGCCCGAAGGGGTTTCTAGGCCGACGGTCCAGGCGCTGCGCGGCGCCTGGGAACGATTCCAGGTCGATCCGGCCGACTCCCGTCGGCGAGTCATCTGGCTCGACACGGTGGTCTTCGGCCTCCTGGAGATTCCCAAGGCCAAATGGCACCGCGGGGCCTCCCTGCCGCTCAAGGCGGTGGTCACCCTCGACTGGGCGGACCAGCCTCTGCGGCCGGCCGCCGTGCTCGAAGGCCCGGAGGGCGAGCTGGCCTTGGGCTTCTGGTCCGTTGCGCCGGGCCAGGGCTTCGACCGGGTGGAGAAGGTGTCGGGCCGGTGGCGGCAGACCCCCCAGGTCAAGCTCGAGGCGTGGCTCCGGAAAACCGGGACCCCGTTCGGGCTCCTCACCAACGGCCGGGCGTTCCGGCTGCTGCACGTGCCCCCTGGGCTTCCGACCGCCTGGATCGAGTTCGACGCCGATCTGTGGTTCGAGGAAAAGGCGGTCCTCGACGCCTTCTACACCCTGCTCCGGGCCCAGCGGTGGTTTGGCGCGCCGGAGCAGCGCCTTTCCGCCCTGGTGCGCGAAAGCGCCGAGCGCCAGGCCGACCTCACCGACTCCCTCGGCGTGCAGGTGCGCCAGGCCGTGGAGCGCCTGATCCTGGCCATCGACCGCCAGGATCAGGCGGCGGGGGGCCGCATCCTGGCCAGCGTGCCGGCCGACGACCTCTACCGGGCCGCGGTGTACGCCGTGATGCGCCTGGTGTTCCTGCTGTTTGCCGAGGAGCGGGGGCTTTTGCCCCACGGCGTGGTGTTCTTCGACGACGGCTACGGCCTGGGTCGCCTGCTCAAAACGCTCGAGGACGAGCGCCGGGAGCGGCCCGACACGTTCCGCCGGGAGGCCGACGCCTGGCCCCGGCTCCTGGCCCTGTTCCGGCTGGTGTTCTACGGCAGCACCCACCCCGACCTGCCCCTGCCCGCTTACGGCGGCGACCTGTTCGATCCCCGGGCCTTCCAGGCGATGACCGTGCTGGAACACCCGGACCTTCGGATCCCCAACGCCGACGTGTACGCCATCCTCCGGGCCCTGACCCACGGCACGGCCAAGATCGGCCGCGAGGCCGTTGCCCAACGGTACTCCTACCGCACCCTGGACGTGGAGCACATCGGGTACCTGTACGAGGGCCTACTGGACCACCGGGCGGCCCGGGCCGGCGCCGACCCCATGGTGAAGTTCGCGGGCGCCGGGGAAGCCGCCTACCCCCTCTCCGCTCTGGAGGGGCTCTCCCCGGAGGAGGTGGTCGAGTACGCGGCGACCCGGGGCGCCCTGAAGGGCGACCGGACCCGCATCCGGGAGCGGCTTGAGCACCCCGATCCGGCCGACCAGGAGGCCCTGAACCGCTACGCCCCGGCCGTGGCCCGGCGCTGCCGGCCCTACGCCTCGATCATCCAGGTGGACGAGGTGGTGGAACCCGGCCGGCTCTACCTGACCACCTCGGCGAGCCGGCGGGCCACCGGCACCCACTACACGCCCATCCAGTACACCCGCGCCATGGTGGCCGAGACCCTGGAGCCCCTGGTGTACGTGGGCGCCCACGGCCGGCCCGAGGAACCCAAGCGCCTCCGGCCGCCCCGCCAGCTCCTGGACCTCAAGGTGTGCGACCCCGCCATGGGCTCGGGCGCGTTCCTGGTCCAGGTGGTGCGGTACCTGGCCGAGCGGCTGGTGGACGCCTGGTGGGCCGAGCGGGAGAAGCACCCTCCGGGCACGCCGTTGTACCTGCCCTTTGCCGAGCCCGTGCCCGACCGGGAGGAGCGCGTTCCCCTGCCGGACGAGCGGGAGGAGGCCCTGGTGTGGGCGCGCCGGTTCGTGGCCGAGCGGTGCGTGTACGGCGTAGACGCGAACCCCCTAGCCGTAGAGATGGCCAAGCTCTCCCTTTGGCTCGTGACCCTGGCCCGGGACAAGCCGTTCTCGTTCCTGGACCACGCGCTTCGCTGTGGCGACTCGCTGGTGGGGGTGTGCCGGGCCGAGGACCTGGCCGACTGGCGCATCCGAAGCGCGCCGCCGGCCGAACGACCCGTGAACCGCCCCATTCTCGCCGATAGGGTCCGGAGCCGGATGGAAGATGCCCGGCGCCTCCGGCTCGAGCTGGAGGCGTTCTCGGTGCGGGCACCGGCGGACGTGCGGGCCAAAGAGCGGCTGCACCGGCAGGCCCAGGACCGCGTGGAAGAGCTTCGGACGTGGGCCGACCTCCTGACCGCCGCAACCCTAGACAAAGCCTCTGCCGCAGAGCTGGACACCCTGCTCGAAAGGCTTCTGGCCCACCAGGGTGAACCTGCCCCGTTCGTCCAAGAGGCCCGGGACCGGCTGAGGGAACTGCGACCGTTCCACTGGCCGCTGGAGTTTCCCGAGGTGTTCGGCCGCGAGAACCCCGGGTTCGACGCCATCGTGGGAAACCCGCCGTTCATGGGCGGCCAGAAGATCACCGGCCGCTTTGGCGAACCGTACCGGGACTATCTGGTCCAGTACCTGGCTCGGGGGAAACGGGGCTCGGCCGACCTGGCGAGCTACTTCTTCCTCCGGGCGTTCGTGCTGCTTCGCGAAGGGGGGAACTTCGGTTTGCTGGCCGTGAACACCATCGCCGAGGGCGACACCCGCCAGGTGGGGCTGGAGCAGCTCTTGAAATGGGGCGCCACGATCTACTCGGCCCACCCCAACGAGCCCTGGCCCAGCGACGCGGCCGTGGTCACGAGCCGCGTACATGTGCACCGGGGCCCGTGGAAGGGGGAGCGCCGCATCCGGGGCGTGGCCGCCCCGCACATCTCGGCATTCCTCTCGGACCGGGAGGAATGGAGCCCCAAGCGGCTGAAGGCGAACGAGGGAATCTCCTTTATAGGATCCTACGTCCTCGGCAAAGGCTTCCTCCTCACCGAGGAGGAAGCCCTGGCCCTGATCGAGAAGGACCCGCGCAACCGGGACGTGCTGTTCCCCTACCTCAACGGCCAGGACCTCAACTCCCATCCGGAACAGAAGCCCTCGCGCTGGGTCATCAACTTCTGGGACTGGCCCGAGGAGCGCGCCCGCACCTACCCGGAGCCGTACCGGATCGTGCGCGAGCGGGTGAAGCCTGAACGACAAAGACTCAACGAGAGCAACTCTACAGCCCGTCGTCGCAAGCGGTATTGGTGGCTCTTTGGTTCAGATGCGAAAACCCTTTACCACGCCATCGGCCGGGGGCATGCGTTCGAGAGACATCCGGAGGGGTGGGATCAAGAGTCCAAGGCATTAGATCGAGTCCTAGCGACGGCTCGTGTGACCAAGACAGGAGCATTCTCGTTTGTTCCGAATCGATGGATATACTCTGAACAGGTGGTCATATTTGCCACGAGCACCCCCGGCTTTTTTGCGCTGCTACAGTCTTCAGTGCATGAAGCTTGGGCAAGAAAGCTGTCGTCATCCCTTGAAACAAGGCTGAGATACACCCCGACAGATGTCTTCGAAGTGTTTCCCCTTCTTTCAGAAAAAAAGATTTCATCTCTCAGTGTCACAGGAGGGGCATACGATAGAACTCGCGCTGAAATAATGGGAACGGCCAGGATTGGATTAACCGATCTGTACAATAAGTTTCATGATCCACATAAGACAGACAAATCCATTGAGAAGTTGCGCGACTTGCACCGCCAGATCGACGAGGCGGTGGCCGAGGCCTACGGATGGACCGACATCGACCTCGATCACGACTTCCACGAGGTGCCCTATCTGCCCGAAAACGACCGGATCCGCTTCACCATCTCCGAGCGCGCCCGGCGCGAGATCCTCCGGCGGTTGGCCGAGCTGAACCGGGAGCGCTACGAGGAAGAGGTAGCACAGGGCCTGCACGACAGGAAGCCCGCCAAACCCCGGCTGACCAAGCCAAAGGCCAAGGTGGTGCCTTTCCGGCCACCCGAAGGCCGAAGGAGCGCGCCTACCCCGCGCCAGCCCGACCTCTTCGAGATGCTGGAGCCGGGCTACTCTGCCGCTTCCCGCACCTCGATCGCCGCAGCCCGGGGGGACGATCCGCCCCTTCCCTTGGCCGCCGACCGCACCGACCACCTCTACGGCCCGGCCCAGACCATCCGCGACTGGCTCACCCGCAACCCCGGCTGGCACTCCCGCGCCGATATCCTGGCCGGCACCGGTCTGCCGCAAAAGGCGTGGAACCAGGCCATCCAGACCCTGTTGGCGTCCGGTGCGGTGGAGAAATCGGGGCAAAAACGGGGCACCAAGTACCGCGTGAGGAGGTAGCTGCGATGGTCCCCACGAACCAGTGCCCTATTTGTGCAACTGAAGCCTCTATAAGAGGGTTGGGTGCTCTGGACAGCAACTACTCCGTCCGCTGCCCGCGCTGCGGTGATTTCAAGATCACCATGGAAGCCTTGGAAGACTTGCCGAAAGACCCTCGGATGGGCCCTTTTGGGAACAGAAAACGAGCAAACGCCTCAGGCTGGATTTGGGAGAACCAGGGGATCCGCGTTTCCACCAGGGACGTGGAGATGCTCGCCGGCCTCCGGACCCCCAGCTTCCACGAAAGAGCCGACAAGGTGATGCTCCATGTGGAGGGCGAGACGACCTATGCCGGCGAGACGGTGGTGATTGATCTCGAAAAATGGCTCGGGCGGACGTGGTGCTTGAACGTGGATGAACTTTTCGAGGTGTTGCAATTCCTCCACAGCGAAGAACGCCTGGAGGTGGATCAAACCTACGGCACCTCCGAAAAGGAGGTGAAGATCACGCCTAGCGGCTGGGCCTACCTCGAGACGCTCAAGGCCAAGAATCCCGAAAGCCAACAGGGCTTCGTCGCCATGTGGTTCGATGAAGACATGCGGTCGGTCTATGACCAAGCGATCAAGCCGGCGATAGAGGCAGCGGGCTACAAAGCCGTCCGAGTGGACGACTTGGAGCATTCGGGGAAAATCGACGACCGCATCATCGCCGAGATCCGCCGCAGTCGCTTCGTGGTTGCCGACTACACGGGCCACCGCGGCGGTGTCTACTACGAAGCCGGCTTCGCCCACGGCCTCGGGTTGCCGGTCTTCTTCACCTGCCGTCAAGACCAAATCGGCGATCTCCATTTCGATGTGCGCCAGTACAACACCATCGTGTGGGAAGACCCTGACGAGCTGAGAGACCGCCTCAGGAACCGGATTGAAGCCGTACTGGGCCGGGGCACCGCATCGGGATCGCGCTGACAGCGTGGGGATCGGTTGCGAAGGGGCGGAGCACCGCGGGACCGCCAAGCAACGCATGCGGGCTCCTCGCGTGAGGAGGGATGAGCGGGCGGGGCACGGTGTGGAACACCGGATTGTGTCTCGATTAAAAAATTTTGTTGCGCAATTTGCGAATTGATATATCATGGTGGAGACGGAGGTCAGGGGTGGAGGAACGGGTCCGCGACTTCCTCATCCGATTCAAAGAGGCGATCACCGAGCACAGCGGGGTGTACCTGGTGAACCGCGAAAGTACGCAGGCCACCTTGGCGTATCTCGGGCTCACCAAACGGCACGTCGAGGAGATTCTCCTCGACTTGTCCACGGAGGACTACAGCCAAGGCCCCGAACCCGACCGCGACCGGCCAGGCGAGGTGTGGGTGTTCGGGGTCAGTTTGGAGGGACTGCCACGCGAGATCTACATCAAGGTCAAGCTGGTGGAGACCGGAGGGGGGCCGCTGGCCAAGTGTCTGTCGTTTCACATCGCCAAGCGTCCGTTGGCTCATCCATTGCGGGTGCCGGAGGGAGGTACGACATGACCGCCCTGTGTGCGTGTTGCGAGCAGCAGGCGGAGGTGAGTCTGGTGCGCCGGGAAGAGGTGGTGAACGTCCGGGGCGAGGCCATCCCGGTGGAGGCCGAGTACTACGTGTGTGCATCGTGCGGAGGCACGTTCGAGAACACCCGGGGCCCCGATCCCCTTGAGGCGGCGTACCGGGAGTATCGCCGCCGTCACTCCATGCTTCAGCCCGAAGAGATCCGCCAGTGGCGAAAAAGCCGCGGGCTGACCCAAAAGGAGTTGAGCGCCATTCTGGGGTGGGGTTCGGCAACCCTCAGCCGGTACGAGAACGGAGCGCTGCAGGAAGAGGCCCACGAGAAACTGCTTCGACTCGCCATGGCCCCCCAAAACCTCTTGCGTCTCATCAAGGAAAAGCCGGGCGCCTTGCCCCCCGGCAAACGGGAGCAACTGATTCAGGATCTTGAGGCCGAGGTGGCGGAGTCCTGCTCGTGGGACCGCGTGGTCGAGGAGCGTTTGGGCCGAAGTCCTGTGGGGGAGTTCAGCGGGTACCGACCGTTCGACTACGGCAAGTTCGTCAATGCCGTGCTCTTTTTCTGCCGGGGCGGGCAGATGAAGACCAAGCTCAACAAGCTTCTCTTTTATGCGGACTTCAAGCACTTCAAGGAGCACGCCGTGTCCATCACGGGTGCTCGGTACGCCCACCTGCCCCACGGCCCCGTTCCGGACCGGTATGAAACGCTTTTCGCCATCATGGTGGACGAGGGGCTCTTGGCCCTCGAAGAAGTTCAGCTAGGCGACTACGTCGGAGAGAACGTCTTGTCAGTTGAACCCCCCGACCTTGGGGTGTTCTCCGACTCGGAGCTGAAGGTGCTGACCGAGGTAAAGGCGTTTTTCCAAGACTGGACTGCCACGAAGATCCGGGAGTTTTCCCACAGGGAGGAGGGTTACAGAGCAACCGCGATGGGCCGGCTGATCTCTTACCGGTTCGCGGAACGGTTGCAGGAGTTACGAAAGGACGGAGAATGACGCCTGTTTCTTGTGCCCAGTGCGGTCGCGTGATCACCGAGGGGGCAACCGAGCCGATCAAGGCCAGGCGCCCCTGCCCGTCGTGCGGTTCTACGACCCGAAACATCAAAGTGTTGGCCCAAGATGGGGCGATTCTCCGAGAGAAACTCGGCATGAAGGCCCGTCGGCCGGGGCGCAGCAGACCGTATTTCGAAGCCGTATGTGGTGCGGACCTCCACCGAAAAACAGGGAGGTGGATGCACAAATCTCGGATCATCGACCGCGAAAATGATCTCTACCAAGAACTCGTCGTGGATCCTGGAACCGGGAACGTCGTCCACGAATGCCGAGAACCTCTGTCCGCCCACCGGGGCCACGGGACCGCCAGACGCTCCTCGCAACGAAAACGCTCTCGTGGAGAGCTTTAGGGCCCCCTCAGCAAGCTCCCTCCGGAGGGGGCCCAAGGCACTTCGGGATCGGGCCCCGCCCCTGGTGCCGCGCGAAGATGCCACGCGTTTTCTGTTCACAAAATGCGCGTGTCCATGTGACATGAACGAGTTCGATGCATGAACGCAGGAGGGCTCCTTTCGGGAGGGGACCATGAGCCTGAATCCCATCCGCTTCGGCACCGACGTCATCGACCAGTTTGGTCGATTCCAGCTCACCAGTTTCCCCGTGGCCGATCCGCGGTTGGCCCGCCAGTTCCGGGAGGGGCTCGCATACGGCCCCGGCACCCACGAGCGCCTGGCCAAAGGCCCGTACGTTTACCTGAACCGCCCCTTCGTTCAGGGCCCGGGGATCCGGGAACTCGTCAATGACCCGGAACTCGGGCTTCACCCCGCCCTGGAAGGCCTGTTCCCCTTCGAAACGCTCCACAAGCACCAGGAACTCAGCCTACGCGCGGCCCTTGCGGGGCGCCACGTGGTCATGGCCACCGGAACGGGCTCGGGAAAGACCGAGGGCTTCCTGCTGCCCATCCTCGACCACTGCCTGAAGCTGCGCGACGCCGGGGCTCCGGACGGGGTCGCGGCCGTGCTTATCTACCCCATGAACGCCCTGGTCAACGATCAAATGGACCGTCTGCGGCCCCTCTTGGCGGGATCGAGGATCACCTTCGGACGGTACACCGGGGAGACGCCGGACGAGACTGCAGGACATAGACGCCTCGAGGCGCCCCGGGCGTACACTCCGGCCGAGATTCGCCGGGCCCGCGAGCGCGTAGAGGAACTTCCACTCCCCTGGGAGGAGTGCGCGTCCCGCAGGGAGATCGTCCAGAGGAAACCCAGAATCCTGCTCACCAACTACGCCCAGCTCGAATACCTTCTTCTCCGGGACAAGGATCTGGACCTCTTCCGCAACGCTCCTCTGCGCTTTTTCGTTCTGGACGAAATCCACACCTACACCGGCGCCCTCGGGTCCGAGGTGGCTTGTCTCGTGCGCCGGCTCCGCGCGATCGCGGGAAAGTCTGCGGAGGAGGTGCTATGCATCGGCTCCTCGGCGACGGTGGTCGACCGGGACGGGCGAGACCGCGTGGACCAGACCGTGCGGGAGTTCGCAGAGCGCCTGTTTGGGGTGGCCCCCGGCACGCTGGATCTGGTCGAGGAGGTATACAAGAAGCCCAAACCCTCTGCCGACAGCCGGTACGTGCCGGCGCCCCCGGAGGACGCGCAGGGCCTTCTTACCGAGATCCTGGATGCCGTGCGCGCGGCCATCCTGGCGGACGAAGCGGACGAGGTGCCGGAGCAGGCCTTGCTCCTGGCCGAACGATTGTGCGGCAAGAAGGCACCACCGACCGGGCCGTCGCTGGAGCGGCTATACGATCTCCTCGCCCCCAATCGCATGGTGGAGGTACTCCAGGAGGTCTTCACCCGGCCCAAGACGCTAGAGGATGTGCTGCCGCGGGTGCGCGCCGTGGGTAAACGGGGGGCGGTTCCGGAGGAAGCCCTTCGGGCGGAGATTCTGGCGTACCTCACGCTGGGAACCCTGGCCCGCCGGGACGACGAACCCTTGATGCGACCCAAACTGCATTATTTTCTCCAGGGCGTGCACGGCCTGTGGGTGGCATGGGAGGGAACGGCCCCCCGGCCCGATCCTGTTCTCCACTTCAGCGCACCCCACGACGGACAGTGGCGGGCGTTTCCCCTGCTTCTCTGCCGGTCGTGCGGCCAGCACTTCGTCTACGGCGCCCTAGGGGCCCCCCTCGCCGTGGACGACGGGGGAGGCTGCGGGGGTGTGAGCGAGATGCGGCCCCTCGACGATCCCGGGGCCCCCGTGGGGAACGGGGAGGAACCGGTGTTCCTCACCGACCGAATCGTGAGTCAGGAGGCCGAAGATACCCCCATCGCCTCGGATGCGTACCTCTGCCGGCATTGCGGCGCCATCCACGACGCCCCGGGGGAACGGTGCCTCGCGGCGAAGTGCCGTCAGCACGGGACGCTCATCCCCCTGCTCCGGTTTCCCGCACCGATCAAGCGGTGTCCGGCGTGCGGGGCGCGCAGCACCGAACGGAATCCGGTGGTTACGCCCGTGAGATCCCAAGAGACCTACGACGTCATGGTGCTGGCCCAGACCATGCTCGCCTGCATGCCCGAGCCGGACCTGCGGAAGGTCTTGGTCTTCGCCGACTCCCGGCAGCAGGCCGCGTTCCAGGCCGGCTGGATGGACCAGCGCTCGCTGCGGTTTCGGGTGCGGCACCTGGCATACCAAAGCCTGGCGGACCGGGCAGGGGAACCGCTCTATTTCGACCACCTCGTGCGGGAGGTGGTGAACCGGGCAACCCAGGAAGGCCTCGTCCCTTCTCGTGGCAGCCGGCGAGAAAACGAGATCAAACGCCTTCGGTGGATCCTGCTGGAGGAGTTTTTCGCCGCTTCGGAACGACAGCGGCGAAATAGCCTGGAGCAACTCGGGCTTGCCCGGCTCGATTACGACGGTCTGGACTCCGACGGCATGGGCACCTTTGCGGCACAGTGGGCCCAGGAGTTTGGCACAACTCCGGAGGCCCTGTGCGAGCTGTTCGGGCTGGTGGTGGACGTGTTGCGGCTGCGCCATGCGGTGAGCGACCCGATGCTGGGACGCGTCTGGACCGAGAGGGATCCGGAGGTCCGAGAGGGGGTGGTGACCGTGGGGGACTACTACCGGCCGCAGATCGTGCTGAGGGAGAGCCCCCAGGAGGACCGACAGCGCAGATTCGCGATTCCGTTTCGCTCGCTCAACCGAAGTTCCGCCGTGGAGCGGCTCGTAGCCAAGGCCTTCCCGGGCAGCCCGCCAGAGAAACGCGACGCGTTCTTGGACGCCCTGTGGGACTGGCTGGTGGCCAACAAAGTGCTAGTCCGCCGGAACCTGAGGGAGTGGCGTGCTGGCAGGGTGACGCCTCTAAGCGGGATCGAGGCGGGCTATCAGGTGAACCTGGAGTTGATCCGGTTGAGGCACACCGATTCTCGGTTCATCTGCACCACGTGCCGCACCGCTCGGTCCCGCACCACGCCGAACCAGGCGTGCCCGGCCTACCACTGCGACGGTAGGCTCGAACGGGCGACCCGGGATGAGCACAACTACGACGTCGTTCAGTACACCCGGTACGAGTTCGTTCCCCTCAGGGCCCGGGAACACTCCGCCCAGGTGCCCAAGGAGGATCGACTGGCTGCGGAACGAGCGTTCAAGGAACGAGGCGGCAAGGTGAACTGCCTGGTGGCCACGCCCACCTTGGAACTCGGCGTGGACATCGGACAGCTCGAGATGGTTCTCATGCGCAACGTCCCCCCGACGCCCGCCAACTACGCGCAGCGGGCCGGGCGGGCGGGCCGGCGGCACCGGATCGCCGTGGTGTTCACCTACTGCCGGGCCAATCAGCACGACCAGTATTTTTACGCCGATCCGCCCGCGATGATCGCGGGCGAGGTGCGCATACCTGGGTTCTCCCTCCGAAACGAGCCACTCGTGCGCAAGCACGTGCACTCGGCCGTGCTGAGTCTGCTCCGGGGCGTGGACGATCCGGCCAAGGACGAGGTTCTGGGCCGGGCGTTTCCCGCCTACGTCTGGCGATACTTCGGCGAGAAGGACGAGCAGTCGCGCCGCCTCGTGCTCGAAAAACCGGACTTCAGCGACCTGGCCGAACTGGTTCGCCGTCACGAGGCCGAGATCCTCCCGGCGCTGGAACAGACCTTCACCCGCCAGTGGCCGCCGGATGAGGCGGACCCGGTGAGCCCGGATCGGCTCCGGGCGTATCTGGACGAGATGCCCGGCGAACTGGAACGGGTGGTCGGGACCCTGGTGGCCGAGATGAAGGCGTATCAGCGGATCCTGCGCGAATATAGCGAGCGCCAAGCGGCCGGGGAGGTACTCGGCGAAGAAGACCGACGACTCCGGAACAACTACGAAGCCGCGTTGCGCCGCCGGTGGCGCGAGGAGCAAGACAACTACGCACTGACGTACCTGGCAAGGGTGGGGTTCTTCCCGGGATACGCCCTCGCCAAGGACCATGTACGGGCGCAGTCGCTGGAGCCCGTGCTAGACGTGGCGCGTCCCCTGCCGGTGGCCTTGAGGGAACTCACCCCGGCGAACCGGGTGTACGCCAATCAGAACCAGTTCAAGGTGCGGCGACTGGACTTCTACAAACTCAAGGCGGCCGATCCGTCCTTCGAACCGGCGGCACTCGAACAACCCATGGTGCTCAGCCCAGACACGGACCGGGTGCTTCCGGGCCCGACTCCGTTGGAGGAAGGCGGCGACGGAACCGGGCTCTCGTTCACGTCCCTCCAGATGATCGACGTGGAGCTGGATGGGTTGGGCCGGATTTCGGACCAGGACGAGTACCCGTGGAGAGTTGCGTTCAATCTGTTCGCCCTCCAGATGCCCGAGCATCACGGCGGGGAGGCGGGGAACGTCGGGACGGTTCCTTATCGGTTCTTGCGAAACGCCCACCTTCGGTTGGTGAATCTTGGACCTCGCCGTAAGGGCCCCGCATCGCCCCAGGTCGGCACGGAGTGGCCCCATGTGGGATTTCCGATCTGCACCGCGTGCGGTGCCACCCGTTCGCCGTTCGCGAGCGTGGCGGAAATCCGGAATTTTGGGGAATTCCATGAGAGACGCTGCGGCCGGCCAATTGGGTGGCACGCCCTGCATGTCGACATTCGGTCGGACCTGTTGCAGATCGGACCGTTCGATGAAACGGGAGACGCCATCAATGCGCTGGAAGCGATGCGCATAGGCGCCCGCAATGTGCTGGAGATGGGTGATCAGGAACTGGAGATTGCAATCCTCAAGAATGACGAAGGACGCGACCTCGCGGCGGTGTACGACCCCATACCGGGGGGCAGCGGCTTCCTGCCCCTCGTCATGACGCACTGGGAAGCCATCCTGGAGCGTGCGCAGGAGGTTTTGGAGCGATGCGACTGTGCAACGGCCTGTTACCGGTGCCTGCTACATTTTCGCAACCAGCAGCACCACGCGACACTTGACCGTCATCGGGCCCTCAACGTCCTGAACGACTTGTGGGGCCCGTTCGAGAAGGCCCACGAGGTGCCCCCACGGTTCGTGCAAGAGGACTCGGCCCGGGGCAAGCAGGACAGCCCCAAAGAGGAGCAACTGTTGAGGCTTCTGGGGGATCGGGGCTTCCCCCTGCCGCCGGAGGCCCAGTACCGCCTGGACCTGGGAGGGGGAACCGTCACCTATGCAGATTTCGCCTACCCCGATCACAAAGTGCTGGTCTACGTAGACGGCATGTCTGAGCGCATCCACGGGAACGAGGACCAACGTCGCCGGGACCGGCGCATCCGCGTGAAAGCCGAGCTGGCAGGTTGGCGGGTCTGCCCCATCAGTGCAGAGGGGCTTTCCGAC
>NZ_BAAHFQ010000070.1:0-16453 GCF_054681715.1 Deferrisoma sp. | reverse complement strand
GGATGGCGCGGCACCGTGTACCGGATCGGGGAGGGGTGATCCCATGGCGAAGCACACGCTGTTGTTCGTGGACGACGAGGAAAACATCCTCAGGGCCCTGGCCCGCCTGTTCCACCGCACGGGCCACGAGATCGTGCTCGCCCGAAACGGGGCCGAGGCCCTGAAGGTGCTCCAGGAGCGGCCCGTGTCGCTCATCCTGTCCGACCAGCGCATGCCGGGCATGAGCGGCACCGAGCTTCTCGCCCGGGCCCGGGATCTCCAGCCCGAGGCGGTGCGGATCATCCTCACGGGCTACGCCGACGCCAAGGCGGCCATGGACGCCATCAACGACGGCCGGGTCTACCGGTTCCTCCCCAAACCCTGGGACGACCGGGCGCTCCTGGAGGTGGTGGAGGAGGCCCTGGCCGATCTGGACCTCAAGCGCGAAAACGCAAGGCTCCAGGAGCAGGTGCGCCGGCAGAACGAGGAACTCCGGGAGCTCAACGCCACCCTGGAGCGCCGGGTCCTGGAGCGCACGAACGAGCTCCAGATGGCCCTGAAACTCTCCGAGGAGCTCAACGACAACCTGCGCAAGCAAAACCTCGCCACCATCAAGGCCTTCGCGAGCCTCCTGGACCTCAGGAGCCAGGCCCTGGGGGCCCACTGCCGCCGGGTGGCCGCCCTGATCCCGGGGATCTACGGCCGGCTCGGGGTGCGCGACCGGGCCGCCGTGCAGGACGCCGTGGTGGCGGCCCTTCTCCACGACATCGGAAAGATCGGACTGCCCGACGCGATCCTGCTCAAGGACCCGGCCCACCTGGGGTCCAACGAGCGCGAGGAGGTTCGCAAGCACCCGGTGTTGGGGGAGGGCCAGATCCAGGTGATCGAGGGGCTCGCGGCCGTGGCCCGGGCCGTGCGCCACCACCACGAGAACATCGACGGGTCGGGCTACCCCGACGGCCTCGCGGCCGACGAGATCCCGCTCGCGGCCCGGGTGCTTCGGGTGCTCGACGCCTACGACCACCTGACCCGGGGCGGGGCCCGCAAAGGGGCCGAGGAGCGGCTCGCCCTCGAGGCGATGGACCGGCAGGTGGGCCGGAAGTTCGACGGCGCCGTGTTCAACGCGCTCCTTGACGTCCTGGAGGAGCGAAAGGACGCCTACGACGCGAGCCGGGAGCGCAAGGTGCCCCTGGACGAGCTTCGGGAGGGCATGGTGCTCTCCCGGGACCTGCGGACCCAGACCGGGATCCTGCTCGTGCCCAAGGACGAGCCCCTGCGGCCGTCGTACCTGGAGAAGATCCGCAACTTCCGGGAGCTCTACCCCACCGACCCTTACGCCTACGTGTATCGGACCCCGGCCGCCCCGTGATCCGGGGAGGGCTGGAACGGAACTTGCTGTCAAGGGGTTGGCCCGGGGGCGACGGCGCTTGGGCGGCGATCCCGGCCCCGGCCGCCGACGGGGCGGGCGCACCGCAGGGAGGCCCCCGTTCGCGCCGACGTCCCTTTGGGGGCGCCGGTGCGCTTCGGGGCGCGGCGGGCCCCCGGGCCCCGCGGGGGGTGGGCGATTCGGCGGTAACGGTGGGTGATTTGGCGCAGGTGATCCCGCGGCGGACGGGGCCGTGATCCCTCGGAACCTCTCCGCCACTACCGGAAAGGAACCCATGTCCCGGTCCGGATGGACGTGGGCGGCCCTCGGGGCGCTCGTGCTCGGGGCCGCCGTGGCCGTGTTCGCCTGGCAGCGCGCGACCGAGCTCGCGGCGTTCGAGGCCGGGGTGCGCGAGCGCCTCGCGGCCGTGGCCGACGCCCGGAAGGCCGCGCTCCAGACCTGGCTCGCCGAGCGGCGGGCCGACGTCCAGGTGCTCGCCTGGGACCCCGACCTCATCGGCCTGTGCGCCGAGGGGGCGTGCCCCAAGGGCGTCGATCCCACCCACCTGCGTCTCCACCTGGACAACCTCCGGCTCTTCGGGGGCGTTCTGGGGGCGTACCTCTTCACGCCCCAGGGGGACCTCCTCCTGGAGGCCGAGGGAGGGATGCCCCCCTGCGCCGCGGCCGGGCCGATGGTCCGGCGGGTGGCCCGGGAGCACCGCACCCTCCTCCACGACGTCCACTTCGGCGACAACGGGGAGCCCATGGTCGGCATCCTGGCTCCGGTGTTCCAGCGGGCCGATCCGGCCGAGCGGCCCTCCGACGCGCCCGTCCTGGGGGTGGTGGGGCTCTACCTGGACCCGCGATCCACGCTGTTTCCCCTTCTGCGGGAGGCCCCGGGGGATCCGCCGGCGGAGGTCTACCTGGTGCGGCGGCCGGCCCGGGCCGGCTCCGACGCCGAGGTGGTGAGGCCGGGTTCCGACCCGCCGGTGGCGTTCTCCGCCGCCCGCCCGGGTTCGGTGGTCCAGGCGGCCCTCGAGACCCGGGAGACCGACGGCACGTTTCTGGGGCCGGCCGGCCGGCCCGTGGTCGGGGCGGTGCGGTGGATCTCGGACGCCGGATGGGGGCTCGTGGTGGCCGTGGACCGGGACGCCGCGCTGGCGCCGTGGCGGGAGAAGGCCCGGTGGGAGTCCGGGGCGGCCGGCCTCGGGGTGCTCTGCCTGGGGCTCGGCGGGGTGCTCCTGTGGCGCACCGGGTCGGCCCGGCGGTACCGGGCTCTCCTGGAGGAGGTCCGGTCGTCCGAGGAGCGGCTGCGGGCCCTCGCCGAGGGGTCGGACGACCCGGTGTTCCTCAAGGACACCCAGGGGCGCTACGAACTCGTGAACCCGGCGGGAGCCGGGATTCTGGGGGTGGCGCCGGACGAGGCCTTGGGCCGCCGGCCCCGGGATTTCCTGCCGCCCGAGGCCGCGGCGGTGGTCGAGGCCCACGACCGAAAGGTGCTGGAAACGGGCCGGCCGGTCCAGGCCGAGGAGGTGTTGCCCGTCGCCGGGGAGCCGAGGGTGTTCCTGGCGTCCCGGGTCCCGATCCGGGCCGCCGACGGCCGCATCCGGGGGGTGGCCGGGGTGCTCCGGGACATCACGGACCGAAAGCGCTGGGAGGAGGAGCTCGCCCGCCGGGCCCAGCGGCTCGACGGGCTCTACGCCCTGGCGAGCCGGCTCACCCTGGCCCAGACCGAGGAGGACGTGCTCCATACGCTGGTGGACGGGGCCGTGGCGGCGTTCGGGGCGGCCTCGGCCACCCTGTACCGGGCCGACGAGGCCCGGGGCGACCTGTACTTGGCGGCCGGCAAGAACCTGCCGCTGGCGTTTCGAAGCCGGTTCGGCCGGATTCCCCGGGACCACGGCCTGACCGGGGAGGTCCTGCGGGCCGAGGCGGTGCGCACGGCCGAGGACTACCGGGCCCACCCGGCCGCCGTGGCCGAGGCGGCCGACCTTGCGGGAACGGTCTCGGTGGCCGCGGTGCCCCTCAAGGCCGAGGGCCGGACCCTGGGGGTTTTGACCCTTTCCTTCGGCGAGCGCCGGGGGTTCACGGGGGACGACCTCGAGGCCCTGGAGACCCTGGGGCACATGGCCGGGGTGGCCCTCGAACGGGTGGCGGCCCTCGGGGCTCTCCGGGCCGAGGCTGCCGAGCGCCGCCGGGCCGAGGCGAGGTTGCGGCGGCTCCACGAGGCCACGGCGTCGCTCACGGGGATGGAGTTGTTCCGGGCCGTCGTCGAGGCGCTGGCACGGGAGTTCGGGGTGCGGGTCGCCCTGGTGAACCGGGTCGACCTCGTCTCCGGCATGGCCGAACCGGTGGCCGCCGTGGCCGACGGGGATCCCGTGCGGATTCCGGCCTTTCCCCTCGAGGGGACCCCGTGCGGGGAGGTCGTGGCTCGCAAGGACCTCGTGGTGATCCCCCACGGCCTGGTGGAGCGGTTCCCGGAGAACTCCTCGTTCCGGGAACGGGGGCTCGACGCCTACGCCGGGGTGCCGGTCACCGACAGCCGGGGCGAGGTGATCGGGATCCTGTGCGCGTTCCACGACCGCCCGTTCGATCTCGACGAGGCCGGGCGAGACCTCCTCGCCCTCTACGCCAGGCGGGTGGGGGGGGAGCTCGAGCGGATCGCCGGCGAGGAGCGCCTCGCGGAAACCCGGCGCGCCCTGGAGACCCTGATCGACAACCTCCCCGGGGCGGTGTACCGGTGCGGGTTCACCCCGGCCCGGGCGCCGGTGGAGTATCTGAGCCCCGCGGCCGAGCGGGTGTTCGCCGACGCCTCCGCCGTGCCCCTGGGGGACCCGGATCGGGGGCTCACCGCCTCCGTGGTGCCGGAGGACCGGCCGAGGGTCTGGCGGGAGATCGCGGCCGCGGCCCAGCGGGGCGGGCCGTACGAGCTGGAGTACCGGGTCCACGACGCCAAGGGGGAGCTCCGGTGGGTGCTCGACGTGGGCCGGGCGGTGGACGGCCCCGGAGGTCGGCGCCTCGAGGGGGTGCTGTTCGACGTCACCGAACGCCGGGCCCTGGAGGCACAGCTCACCCACAGCCAGCGCATGGAGGCCCTGGGCCGGCTGGCCGGCGGGGTGGCCCACGACTTCAACAACCTGCTCACGGCGGTTTCCGGTTACGCCGAGATGCTGGCCCGCCGGGTCCGGGGCAACGAGAAGGGCGAGCGCGCCGCCCGGGAGATCCTAAAGGCCGTGGACCGGGCGGCCGACCTCACGCGCCAACTCCTCACCTTCAGCCGGCGCCAGAAGGTGGAGCCCCGGGTGCTCCACCTGAACGAGACCCTCCGGGACCTGGCCGGCATGCTCGAGCGGCTCCTGGGGGAGGATGTGCGGCTCCATCTGGAACTCGGTTCCGGCGTGGGAACCGTGAAGGCCGACCCGGGCCAATTGGAGCAGGTGGTTTTGAATCTCGCGGTGAACGCCCGGGACGCCATGCCCCGGGGCGGGGACCTCCGGATCCGGACCCGGGCCGCCCGCGACGCCGACGGCACCCCCGTGGCCGTGATCGAGGTGGAGGACACGGGGGAGGGGATCGCCCCCGAGATCCGGGACCGCATCTTCGAGCCGTTTTTCACCACCAAGGCCGAGGACCGGGGCACCGGCCTCGGGCTCGCCACGGTGTACGGCATCGTGACCCAGGCCGGCGGCCGGGTGGAGGTGGAGTCCGAGGTGGGTCGTGGAAGCACCTTCCGGGTGGTCTGGCCTGCCGCGTCCGGCGCCGCGGCCGAGTCCGCACCCCGGGCGGCCGCCGAGGCCGCCGCGGGGGACGGCCGCGCCGTGGCCCTGGTGGAGGACGACCCCGCGGTGCGCGATCTCGCCGCCGACTGCCTGAGGGAACTCGGGTACCGGGTGCTTTCGTTCTCCACGGGCGAGGAAGCCGAGGCCGGGCTCGCCCGGGAGGCGAACCTCGACCTCCTCGTCACCGACGTCGTGATGCCCGGCATGCGGGGCCCGGAGCTCCTCCGGCGGCTCCGCCGGCGGTGGCCGGAGCTCCCGGCGGTGTTCGTTTCGGGCCACGCCGGGGATCAGCTGGCGGACCTCGAGACCGACCGGGCCCTCTTTCTCCAGAAGCCCTTTCGCCTCGCCGACCTGGAGGCCGCCGTGGCCCGGGCCCTGGGCTCGGACGAGGCCGGGGAACGGGTCGCGGAGCCGGACGCCTAGGGCCCTAGTTCCCCCCGGCGGTTCCCGACCCGGGCCGTCATCTCGTCCACGAGCGCCACCAGCCGCTCCACCGAGGCCTCAAATAGTTCCCGGCCCTTTTCCGCCGAGGCGGCTCCAGGGTTCCCCCAGACCCCCCCCGGCCACTGGCCGCGCTTGTCCCGGGCCACGAAGGGGGTTTCGAACCGGGGATACTCCTCGGGGGCCGTGCCCCGCACCTGGTCGGGCGCAAGGTACAAGACCCGGCTCGTCTCGATCTCCCCGGCGTGGCCGTCGTCGGCCGTGTCCACGATGCCGCTCCGGCCCGCCTCCTGGGCCCAGCGGTACTCGCACACCACGGCAAGCTCGAGGTCCGGGAGTCCCCCGGCCAACGCCTCGGCCGCCTCCTCCAGGGCGGCCATGTGGAGCCCCCCGGCGTGGCCCGACACGAACAGGATCCCCCGGATCCCCTGGGCGTGGAGGCTCCGGCCCAGGTCGAAGGCGAGGCGGCGGAGCGTCTCGGGCCGGATCGAGAGGGTGCCCGGGTGGTCGCGGGTGCTCCGGCAGTAGCCGTAATGGACCGGGGGGCACAGGAGAAAGGGCCTGCGACGGCTCGCCTCGAGGGCCACCTCCCACACCTGGAGGGTGTCGGTGGAAAGGGGCAGGTGGGGCCCGTGCTCCTCCACGCTGCCGAAGGGCACCAGGGCGATTCCCACCTCCCGGGCGGCCCGCTCGAACTCACCCATGGTCATCTGGTCGACGCGCATCAAAAACTCCTTGACCTGGTCTGGATCGTGCCCGTAGCATACCTCGCCTTTTTCCGCACGTCCCCCCCCGGCCCGCGAGGGAATCCGTGAAGATCGCCGCCGTGCAGATCGCGTTTCACCCCGATCCGGACCGGATGCGGTCGCGGGCCGCGCAGTTCCTGGAGGCGGCCCGGGCCCGGGGCGCGGGGATCGCCTGCCTGCCGGAGCTCGCGTTCCACCCCTGGTTTCCCCGGCACCTTGAGGCCGATCCGGCCCCGCTGGCCGAGCCCCTGGACGGTCCCCTGGCGCGGTGGGCGGCCGAGACGGCCCGCTCGATCGGTATCGCCCTCGTTCTGCCCTTTTGCGAGAGGGCCGGCGACGGCGTATACCACAACAGCGCCCTCGTGATCGATGCCCAGGGCCGTCGGCAGGGCCTGTACCGGAAGGTCCACCCCCCCGACATCCCGGGTTGGCACGAGCGCCGGGCCTTCGCCCCCGGAGACCTCGGGTTCCCGGTGTTCGAGGTGGCCGGGCTCCGGTTCGGGGTGCAGTTGGGGTGGGACCATTTCTTCCCCGAGGGGTACCGGTGCCTGGCCCTCGCCGGGGCCCAGGCCGTGTTCGTGCCCACCGCGGCCGCCTACGCGAGCCACGAGCGGTGGCTCGCCATGGGGGTGAGCCACGCCGTGGCCAACGGGGTTTACGTGATGCGGGTCAACCGGGTGGGCAGCGAGGATGGCCTCGATTTCTACGGGCACTCCTACGTGGTCCGGCCCGACGGGGACCTGGCGGCCGAGCCCCTCGGCATGGCCGAGGGGGTGCTCCTTGCCGAGGTGGACCCGGCCGTGGTGGAGTGGGCCCGGCGGACCTGGCCGTTCCTGGCCGACCGCCGGCCCCGCCAGTATGCCGCCGTGGCGGGGGTGGGGTGGCCCCGCCGGCCCGAGGAGTTGCCCGATCCGGCCGAGGAGGAGACGCCATGACCCTCGACATCCGCGCCCAGTGCGCCGTGTGCGCTTGGCGCGAAACCTGCACGAAGACGCACACCCTGAAGGAGACGGCCCTCCACTGCCCGGATTTCTGCCGGGACGCGGCCCTGCCCCCCGAGGAGGAGGCGAAAGGGGCGCCCGAGCGCCACAAAAAGGTGGAGGACGTGTTCGGGGATTCGTGAGACGGGGCGGTCTTCGCCCCCGCTTCAGCCCCCAAGGCCCGGGTCGGGTAGCCGTGGGCCAGGGGGCGCTTTGCCCTGGGGGCCTCCCGGGGGGCCCCAAACCGACCGAGAGGACACGCCGTGCGCCGAACGCTGACCGACCTTTTCTCCCAGACCCTGGACCGCGCCGTGGCCGCGGGGGCCCTGCCGGACCCCGGGCGACCCCTTCCCTGGAAGGTCGAGCTCCCCCGGAACCCCGAGCACGGGGATTTTGCGACGAACCTGGCCCTGGTCCTCGGGGCGGCCGTGAAACGGCCCCCCCGCCAAGTGGCCGAGATCCTCACGGCCCACCTGGAGGACCCGGAGGGCCTCGTGGCCTCGGTGGAGGTGGCGGGGCCGGGATTTCTCAACGTGCGGCTCCGGCCGAGCGCCTGGACCCGGGTGCTCCGGGACGTGGAGCGCGAGGGGCCGGCGTTCGGGCGTTCCGAGGCGGGGCGCGGCGAACGGGTCCAGGTGGAGTTCGTCTCCGCGAACCCCACCGGGCCCTTGCACGTGGGCCACGGCCGGGGCGCCGCCGTGGGCGACGTGCTGGCCCGGCTCCTGGAGTTCGCGGGCTACCGGGTGGAGCGCGAGTACTACGTGAACGACGCCGGAAACCAGATGCGGATCCTGGGCCGCTCGGTGCTCCTGCGGTGCCGGGAACTCGCCGGGGAGCCGGTGGCGTTCCCGGACGACCACTACCGGGGGGACTACGTCCGGGACCTGGCCCGGGAGGCCCTGGAGCGGTTCGGGGACGAGTGGCGGGCGTGGTCGGAGGAGGAGGCCGTCGAGCGGCTGGGCCGCTGGGCGGGCGAGAGGATTCTCGAGGGGATCCGGGACGACCTCGAGGCCTTCGGTGTGCGGTTCGACCGGTGGTTTTCGGAGACGTCGCTCCACGAGGCCGGTGCGGTGGAGGCGGCCCTCCGGGAGCTCGAACAGCGGGGGGAGGCCTACCGCGCGGACGGGGCCCTTTGGCTTCGGACGACGGCCCACGGGGACGAGAAGGACCGGGTGCTCGTCAAGAGCGACGGGTCCCTCACCTACTTTGCGGCCGACATCGCCTACCACCTCGACAAGTTCGCCCGGGGGTTCGACCGGGTGGTGGACATCTGGGGTGCCGACCACCACGGCTACGTGCCCCGGATGAAGGCCTCCCTGGCGGCCATGGGGATCGATCCGGACCGGCTCGAGGTCCTGCTGGTGCAGTTCGTGAGCCTCCTGCGGGGCGGCAAGCCCGTGGGCATGAGCACCCGGGCCGGCGAGTTCGTGACCCTGCGGGAGGTGGTGGACGAGGTCGGCCGGGACGCGGCGCGGTTTTTGTTCCTCACCCGGTCGTGCGACGCGCCGCTGGATTTCGACCTCGAGGTGGCCAAGGCCCAGACCGCGGACAACCCGGTATTCTACGTGCAGTACGCCCACGCCCGGATCTCCAGCGTGTTCCGCGAGGCCGAGAAGGCGGGGGTTTCGGTGCCCTCGGCGGCCGAGGCCGAGCTCGACCGCCTCGTCGAGGAGGACGAACGGGAGCTCCTCAAGCTCCTCTACCTGTTCCCCGAGGTGGTGGAGGAGGCCGCGCTCCAGCGGGAGCCCCACCGGCTCACGTTTTACCTCCAGGATCTCGCGGCCCGGTTCCACGGGTACTATAACCGTTACCGGTTCCTCGTGGACGACCCGGATCTCGCCGGGGCACGGCTGTGTTTGGCCGGGGCCGTGCGCCGGGTCATCGCCAACGGGTTGGGGATCCTCGGCGTGGCGGCGCCGGAGACGATGTGAGGGAGATGCGGGACCGCCGGCACGTGGACGACCGGCACGTCGTGAGGCTCGACACCGGCCGCCTGGTGGTGGCGGCCGTGGGGGGAAGCCTCGTGCTCGTCCTCGTGTTCCTCCTGGGGGTGTTCGTGGGCCGGTCCCTGTGGGCGCCCCCGGGGCTGCCGCCCGAGCTGGCGGCCCCGACCCCGGGCGCCGGGGAGGCGGGGCCCGCCGCGCCGAAGGAGGAGGGGGTGCTCCGGGAGCCGGCCCCGGCCGTCACCCCGCCCCCGGAGCCCGAGTTGACCTTTTATCGCGAGCTCAAGCGGCCGGTTTCGGCACCGGAGGCCGAGCCGCAAGCGCCCGCGGCGGCGCCGCCCCGGGCGGCGGCGAAGCCCGAGCCCCCCGAGGCGGACCCGCGGAAGGCCGAGGCCGCCTCGCCCCCGAAGGCGCCGGTCGAGGCGGAGCCCCCGGTGTTCACGGTGCAGGTGGGGTCGTTTCGGGCCCGGGCCGACGCGGAACGGTTCCTGGCCGAGATCCGAAAGCAAGGGGTTGACGCCGAGGTCGTGGAGGCGTCGGTGGCGGGTCGTACCTGGTACCGGGTGCAGGCCGGCCGGTTCCGGAGCCGCACCGCGGCGGCCGAGTTCCAGGAGTCGGTGCTCCGAACGAAGGGGATCCAGGGGTTCGTGACCACCCGGTGACCTTGACAAACCCGGTGCCAGCCTGAATGTTGTAGCTTCGTTGGGCTCGTTGCCGCCGGCGGGGCACGGGACCCTCGCGGGTTGGATGCCGCGGCCGGCGGGTCCCTTTGGCCTTGGCCCGGCGGAAACCCCAGGGAGGAGACCCATGGCCGAGACGTCCGCGCTGGAAGGGCGGATCGAGCGAGAGTTGGTGGCGGCGATGAAGGCGAGGGACGCCGCCAGGGTGTCGGCCCTCCGCAATATCCGGGCGGAGTTGGAGCGACGCCGCATCGAGAAGCGGGCCCCCCTCGACGAGGGGGAGGTGCTGGCGGCCCTGGGCACCCTCGCGAAGCAGCGCCGGGAGAGCATCGAACAGTTCCGGGCCGGCGGCCGGGACGACCTCGTCCAGAAGGAAACGGCCGAACTGGCCGTGATCGAGGAGTTCCTCCCCGAGCAACTCGGGGACGACGAGCTCCGCGCCGAGGTGGACCGGGCCGTCGCGGAGGCGGGGGCCTCGGGGCCCAAGGACATGGGAAAGGTGATGAAGATCCTCATGCCTCGCGTGCGGGGCCGCGCCGACGGCGCGCGGGTCAACGCCCTGGTGCGCGAGAGGCTCTCGGTGGAGGGGCGTTGACGTCCTCCTTGCCCTCCCGCGAGCCCCGGCCGGCCCGGGGCGCGGACGAGCGGACCCTCCACGTCCTGGACTTTTTCCGGATCCTGGAAGTCTTGGCCGAAGGGGCCCGCTCGCCCCAGGGGCGGGCCCTGTGCGGGGCCGTGCGGCCGCTTCCGGACCCCGAGGCCGCCCGGGAGGCCCTGGCCGAGGTCGAGGCCCTGGGTCGGCTGGAGCCCGATCTGGGGCTTCCCCCCGTGGGGGGCCTCCGGGAGATCGGGCCGCACCTCCGGACCGCCCGCAAGGCCGGGGTGGTCTTGGGGGTGGAGGCCCTTCTCGAGATCCGCGACACCCTGGAGGCCTGCGCCCGGGTCCAGGAGTACCTGGAGGACGCGGCGGCCGAGGGATCGATCCTGGGGCGGTATGCGGCCCGGATGCGCCCCTTGGACCTCCTGGTGGACCGGTTCGCCAGGGTGTTCGGGCCCCGGGGCGAGATCCTGGACGGGGCGAGCCCCCGCCTGGCCGCGATCCGGGAGGAACTGCGGAGGGTCCGGGGGAGGATCCGCTCGCGTCTCGAGCCCCTGCTGCGGGAGCGGGATCTCGCCCCCGCGGTGCAGGACGACTTCGTCACGGTGCGCGACGGCCGGTATGTGGTGCCGCTCCGCACCGATTTTCGGGGCTACCTGGAGGGAATCGTCCACGACCGCTCCCGCACGGGGCAGACTTTTTTCGTCGAACCCCTGGAGGTCGTGGAGCTCAACAACCGGATGGGCTCCCTCCTGGAGGAGGAAGAGGAGGAGATCCGGCGGATCCTGGCGGAGCTCACGGCCTGGGTCGGCCGGGAGGCCGGCGCCATCGCGGCCAACGTGGCCGTGGCGGCCCACCTCGACCTCCTGGCGGCCAAGTGGGCCCTGGCCCGACGGCTCGGGGCCGTGCGGCCCGAGGTGGTGGGGAGCCGGGAGCTCGGGCTCCGGGAGGCCCGGCACCCGCTGCTCGCGCTTCGGTCCGACGAGCGGGTGGTGCCGGTGGACCTCTTCGTCGGCGGCGAGGAGGTGGGGGGGGCCCGGCTCCTTCTGATAACGGGCGCGAACGCGGGCGGCAAAACCGTGGCCCTCAAGACCGCGGGGCTTCTCGTGCTCATGGCGCGCTCGGGGCTTTTCGTGCCGGCCGCCGAGGGGAGCCGGGTGGGTTGGTTCGACCCGGTGTTCGCCGACATCGGCGACGAGCAGGACTTGGACCGGCATCTCTCCACCTTCACCGGCCACTTGGGCCGGCTGCGGGAGGCCCTGGAGGGGGCGGAGCCCGGGACCCTGGTGCTCTTGGACGAGTTGGGGGCCGGGACCGACCCCCGGGAGGGCGGGGCCCTGGCGCTCGCCGTCCTGGAGGCCCTCCTCGACGCGGGGGCGACGGTGATCGGCACGACCCATCTCGAGGGCCTCAAGGGGTTCGCCTACGCCCGGCCCGACGCCGAGAACGCGGCCGTGGCCTTCGACCGGGAGACGGGCCGCCCGCTCTACCGGCTGGTGTACGGTCGGACCGGCCGCTCCAACGCCTTCGAGGTGGCCGAGCGCACCGGGTTTCCGGCCCACGTGCTTGCTCGGGCCCGGGCCTACGCGGTCGGGGGCGACGAGCCGGGGGCCGGGTTTCTCCAGGCGATCGAGCGGGCCCGGGACGAGGCCCTGGAGGCGGCCCGGCGGGCCCGGGAGGCCGAGGCCGAGGCCCGGCGGCGCCTCGAGGAGGCCGAGCGACGCCTGTGGGAGGCCGAGGAGGCCCGCCGAAGGGCCCGGGAGGAGGCCTGGGAGGCCGCCCGGGCCGAGATCCAACGGGCCCGAAAGGGGCTCGCCCGGGTGATCCGCCGGTTCGCCCGGCGCGAGATCACCCAGCAGGAGGCCGAGGCCGAGGTGACCCGGATCGAGCGGCGGGTGGAGGCCGAGGTCCGGGAACCCCCGGAACCGCCAGGGCCGGCGGGCATGCCCCGCGAGGGGGACTGGGTACGGATCAAAGGGGTGGGCCGGGAGGGCCGGGTGGTGGAGGTCAAGGACGGCCAGGCCCTGGTTGATGTGGGGGGGCTTCGGGTCACGGCGGCCCCGGCCCAGCTGGAGCCGGCGGCCCCGTCCCGCCCCCGCCCGGCCGGGGGCGCGGTGCGGGTGCAGGCGCAGGCCCCGGGGGGGGCGGAGGTGGTGCTGGTGGGCTGCCGGGTGGACGAGGCGCTGCGCCGGCTCGACCGGGCGCTCGACGGGGCGGTCCTGGCCGGTCTGGGCGAGCTCAAGGTGGTCCACGGGCGGGGGACCGGTGCGCTGCGCCGGGCGGTGCGGGAGGCCCTGGACGCCGATCCGCGGGTCTGCGGGTGGCGGCCCCTCGACGCCGACGCGGCCACGGTGGCCGAGCTTTCCGGGCGCTGACCGGCCCGGCGGCGAACCCGGCACCCGGGTGCCCGGGGCCGTGCCCCGGGGACCGCCGGCCGGAAACGGAAGGGACCCCATGCGCTTCGACGACGAGACCCTCCAGGCGATCCGAGACCGCGTGTCCATGGTGGACCTGGTGGGTCGCTACGTGGAGCTTCGGCGAAGCGGGAAAAACTGGAAGGGGCTTTGTCCGTTCCACGACGAACGGACCCCGAGCTTCGTGGTGAACGACGAACGGGGGTTCTACCACTGCTTCGGGTGCGGGGCGGGGGGGGATCTCTTCCGGTTCGTCATGGAGATGGAGGGCCTGGGGTTCTCCGAGGCCGTGGAGCGCTTGGCCCGGGAGGCCGGGGTGCCCCTGGCCCGGGGGCCGGCCGAGTCCCGGCCGGCCCGGGACGAGAAGGCGAGGCTCCTGGCCGTCCTCGATCTGGCGGCCCGGTACTTCCGGTACCAGCTCACCTCGGGCCGGGCGGGGGAGGCGGCGCGGGCCTACCTGGAGCGAAGGGGAGTGGGGCCGGAGCTGGCCGAGCGGTTCGGGCTGGGATACGCCCCCAGGGGGTGGGATCACCTGGCCCGGTTTCTGAAGAGCCGGGGGTGGGATCTGGAGGTGGCCGAGCGGGCCGGCCTGGTGCGGGCGAGGCAGGCAGGGGGCGCGTACGACCGGTTCCGCGACCGGATCATGTTCCCGATCCACGACGCATCGGGCCGGGTCGTGGGGTTCGGGGGGCGGGTCATCGGCGAGGGGGAGCCCAAATACCTCAACGGGCCCGAGACCCCGGTGTTCCAGAAGCGGCGGCTCCTCTACGGGCTCTACCAGTCGGCCGACGCCCTGCGGCGCAACCGGGAGGCCTGGGTGGTCGAGGGGTACCTGGACGTGATCAGCCTCCACGGCCGGGGCCACGCCCGGGCGGTGGCCACCCTGGGCACCGCGTTGGGCCCGGAGCACCTCCGGGAGCTCCGGCGCCGGGCCGACCGGGTGGTGCTCCTCTACGACGGCGACGAGGCCGGCCGGCGGGCGGCGCTTAGGAGCCTCGACGTGTTCCTCGCGGAGGGGGTGGAGTGCCGGGCGGTGTTCCTGCCCCCCGGCCACGACCCCGACTCCTTCGTCCGGGAGGGCGGGGACCTGGAGTCGGAGGTGCGAAAGGCGCCGCCGCTCTTCGATCTGTTCCTCGAGGACGTCGTCCGGCGGACCGATCGGTCCTCGGTGCCGGCCCGACTCCGGGCGGCCGACCGGGTGGGGGAGCTCCTGGCCAAGGTGGCCGACCCCCTGGCCCGGGACCTCTACGCCCGTCGGGCCGCCGAGGCCCTGGAGGTGGACGAGGCCCGGCTTCGGCAGCGGGCCCGCACGCCCGCCAAGCCAGGGGGCGAGACGGCCGAGGTCCCGGCGACTCCCGCGGAGGATCCCCTGGAGCGGGCCGTGGTGGCGTGCCTGGTGCACCGGCCCCGCACCCGGGAGGCCTTTCGGCAGGAGGGCATGGAGGAATGGCTCGCCCCGGGGCCGCTCCGGGACGCGGCGCGGTGGGTGGCCGAGCAGGCCGAGGAGCTTCGGCTCACGGCGGCCCCCGAGGCCGTCCGGTCGCTCGTGGCGCGGCTCGCGGTGGAGGAGGAGGGGGCGTTCCCCGAGTTCGGGGAACTCGTGCGCCGGCTCCGGCTGCGGGCGGCCCGGCGCGAGGCGGCCCGGGTGCTCCGGCGGCTGCGGGCCGCCGAGAAGGCGGGAGACGCGGGCGGCGTCGAGGCGTGCCTCCGCCGGAAGGCGGAGTTGGACCAGGAGATCGCCCGGCTGCAGGGGTAGGGCGAGGCGTGGCGAACCAAGCGACCGGAGAGCGGACGAACATGAGCAGAGGGTTTCGGCTCGAAGACTTCGAGGAACTCATCGAGGAAGGGCGTGACCGGGGGTACGTGACCTACCGGGAACTCAACGACTTCCTGCCCGACGAGTACGTGGATCCCGAGGCGATCGACGACCTCATCATGACCCTGCGGGATCTCGACATCGAGGTCGTCGAGGAGGAGGCGGTCGAGGCCGCCTCCGAGGGCGCCGAGGAGTTCGAGGCCGAGGACTCCGAGGGGTCGAAGGACCTGGAGGCCAAGGAGGAACCGGCCGAGGAAGAGGAGCGCGCCGACTACGAGGCCCTGTTCGAGCGCACCAACGACCCCGTGCGCATGTATCTGCGGGAGATGGGGTCGGTGTCGCTCCTGACCCGGGAGGGTGAGGTCGAGATCGCCAAGCGCATCGAGGCCGGGCTCAACGAGGCGTTCGAGGCGGCCTTTAGCGGCTCCCTCGCGGTGGAGGAGATCGTGGCCCTCGGGGAGAAGCTGCGCACGGGGGAGGTGAGCCTTCGCACGGTGATGGACCTGAGCGACGATCTGGAGGAGGCGGCGGAGGTCGAGGACGACGAGGGGGAAGAGCCCGAGGAATCCCGGGGGGAGCCGGGTGGGCCGGAGAGCCAGGTGGACCGGGTGCTGGCGGTGATCGACACCCTGCGCAGCCTCGACCAGAAGCGCTCGGAGCTCAGGGCCCGCCAGGCCGCGGGGGAGGACGTGGGGGCCGAGATCGCCTCGATCCAGAAGGAGATGGTGCGCCATTTCCGGTCCCTGGGCCTCAAGGACACGGTGGTGGACCAGATCGTCGAGCGGTACTTCGAGCTGGCCGACCGGGTCCGGGCCGCCGAGTCCCGACTTCGGGCCATCGAGGCCGAGATCGGCATGACCCCCCAGGAGTTCCTGGCCCTGTGGGAGGGCAAGAGCCTCCGGGCCATCTGCGAGGAGATGGGCCGGAGGCCCGACCAGGTCAAGCGGCTGCGCAAGGAGATCCGGGGCCACCTCGACGCCATCCGGCAGGCGGAGGAGCGCACCGGGCTCACCCGCGACGCCCTCTTCGAGAAGGTCAAGGCCATCAAGTCGGGACAGCTGCGCGCCAAAATGGCGAAGACCGAGCTCATCGAGGCGAACCTGCGGCTCGTGGTGAGCATCGCCAAGAAGTACACGAACCGCGGCCTCCAGTTCCTCGACCTGATCCAGGAGGGCAACATCGGGCTCATGAAGGCCGTGGACAAGTTCGAGTACCAGCGGGGGTACAAATTCTCCACGTATGCCACCTGGTGGATCCGGCAGGCCATCACCCGGGCCATCGCCGACCAGGCCCGCACGATCCGGGTGCCGGTGCACATGGTGGAGACGATCAACAAGCTCGTGCGCACGAGCCGCTACCTCGTGCAGGAGCTCGGTCGGGAGCCCAAGCCCGAGGAGATCGCCGAGCGCATGGACATGAGCGTGGCCAAGGTGCGAAAGGTGCTGCGGATCGCCAAGGAGCCCATCAGCCTCGAGACCCCCATCGGGGACGAGGAAGACAGCCACCTGGGCGACTTCATCGAGGACAAGAACGCGATCCTGCCCGACGAGGCGGCCGAGCACGCGAACCTGGCCGAGAAGACCCGGGAGGTCCTGGCCACCCTCACGCCCCGGGAGGAGAAGGTGCTGCGGATGCGGTTTGGCATCGACGAGAAATCGGACCACACCCTGGAGGAGGTGGGCCGGGACTTCGCGGTGACCCGGGAGCGGATC
>NZ_BAAHFQ010000069.1:0-16898 GCF_054681715.1 Deferrisoma sp. | reverse complement strand
CACCTGCCGGAACTACTCCCGGGCCTATCTGAGGCACCTCTACAAATCCCGTGAAATCCTGGCCTCGCGGCTGAACACCCTCCACAACCTCCACTTCTATCTGGATCTGATGCGCCGGATCCGGGAGGCGATCGAGAAGGGATCGTTCGCGCGGTTTCGCGAGGCGTTCCAGGAGACGTGGAGCGGGGGTGGCGTTTCGGGGGCATCCTCGTAGTTCAACAAAGGAGAATCGTCGAGATGGATTTTCTGTTTCCCGCGACCGCGTTTGCCATGGGGGCCCAGGGGCAGGGGGCCGGGGGCCAGGGCAACCCCATCGTCAGCCTGCTCCCCCTGATCCTCATGTTCGTGATCTTCTACGTGCTCCTGATCCGGCCCCAGCAAAAGCGCCAGAAGGAGCACAAGGCCATGCTGGAGGCCTTGCAACGGGGCGACGAGGTGATCACCTCCGGCGGGATCCACGGCAAGGTCACCGGCGTGACGGACGAGGCCGTGACCCTCGAGATCGCCCCCAACGTGAAGATCAGGGTCTCGAAGCCGGCCATCGCCACCGTGAAGAAGCGGGGCGGGTAGCCGCGGTCCGAAGTGCGTGGACGGAGGGTGCGGTCTGCCCGGCCCACGGGGGCAAGGGGGAGGGGCCCCTCTGCTCCCCGGCTTCCTAGCTTCCCAGCCTTCTCGCCTTCCAGCGCCGAGCTCTACGGAAGGAGTGTTCGATGTCGATGAGCCTCAAGTGGAGGGCCGCCATCGTGGCGGCCGTGACCGTTTTGGGGATCGTGTTCCTGTTGCCGAGCGTCATGGGCCCCGATGCGAAACTGCCCGGGTTTTTGGCCGAGCGGCGGCTCCACCTGGGGCTCGACCTCCAGGGCGGCATGCACCTGGTGCTTGAGGTCCAGGCCGAGAAGGCCGTGGAGCAGGCCGTGGAGCGGATGGCGGCCGAACTCAAGGAGGCGCTCCGGGAGGAGCGGATCCGGGCCCGGACCGTGGAGGCCCGGGGCAAGGAGATCCGGCTCGTGCTCCGGGACGCGGAGGCGGCCGACCGGCTGCAGGCGCTTCTGGACGACGACTACCCGATGCTTCGCCCTAAGGCCCGCACCGAAGAGGGGGGGCGGGTCGAGATCGTTCTGGCCCTCGATCCGGCCGAGGCCCAGCGGATTGAAAAGTACGCCGTGGACCAGGCCATCGAGACGATCCGCAACCGGGTGGACCAGTTCGGCGTGACCGAGCCTACCATCGTGCCCCAGGGCGAACGCCGGATTCTCATCCAGCTCCCCGGCATCAAGGACCCCGAGCGGGCGATCCGGCTCATCGGCAAGACGGCCCAGCTCGAGTTCCGGCTCCTGGCCGAGGATGTGAGCGTGGACGAGGCCCTGAAAAACGGCCCCCCGCCGGGCACCGAGATCCTCTATGAACACCAGGTGGATCCGGTGACCCGCCAGGTGGTGGGCCGCCGGCCCCTGGTGGTGCAAAAGCGGGTCCTGATGGGCGGCGACGTCATCACCGACGCCCGGGTCCAGATCGACCAGCGCTACAACGAGCCGTACGTCACGCTCAACTTTGACAAGCGCGGGGCCCGGATGTTCGAGCGGATCACCTCGGAGAACGTGGGCAAGCGCCTGGCCATCGTGCTGGACGGCGTGGTCCAGTCGGCCCCGGTGATCCGGGAGCGCATCCCCGGCGGCCGGGCCCAGATCACCGGCCGGTTCAGCCTGGAGGAGGCCCGGGATCTCGCCATCGCCCTTCGCTCCGGGAGCCTGCCCGCCCCGGTGGAGATCCTGGAGCGCCGCACCGTGGGCCCGTCGCTGGGGCACGACTCGATCCGGGCGGGGCTCACCGCGCTGGCGATCGGCGGCGCCCTGGTGGTGCTCTTTATGTCCGTCTACTACAAGTGGGCCGGGGTGGTGGCCGATCTCGCCCTGATCATGAACGTGGTCCTCATCCTGGGTTGCCTGGCGTTGTTCGAGGCCACCCTGACGCTGCCGGGCATCGCGGGCATCGTGCTCACGGTGGGCATGGCCGTGGACGCCAACGTGCTCATCTTCGAGCGGGTCCGGGAGGAGCTACGGCTCGGAAAGTCGCCCGTGAACGCCCTCGAAAGCGGGTACGCGAAGGCGTTCTCCACCATCCTCGACGCCAACGTGACCACCTTCATCGCCGCGGCCGTGCTCTGGCAGTACGGCACGGGGCCGATCAAGGGGTTTGCGGTGACGCTCGCCATCGGCATCGTGGCCAGCATGTTCACCGCGATCGTGGGCACGCGGGTCGTCTTCGACGCGTTCCTCCGGCGGCGCACCATCCGCCGGTTGAGCATCTAAGGGCCGGAAGGGGTCAGCCATGGAAATCATCCGTCCGGGCACGAACTACGATTTTCTGGGGAAGCGAAAGATCTTCTTCGCCCTGAGCGCCGCTCTCATCCTGATCGGGCTCGCGAGCCTCGTGGTGCGGGGCGGGCCGCGCTACGGCATCGATTTTGCCGGCGGCACCCTGATCCAGGTGCAGTTCCACAAGCCGGTGAAAGCCGGCGATATCCGCTCGGCCCTCGCCGACGTGATCCCGGGCCAGGTGGTGGTGCAGGCCTTCGGAGAGGAGAACGAGTACATCATCCAGACCGAGCAGAGCTCCGGCGAGCTCGAGGGCCTGGCGAAGCAGGTCCACGACGCCCTGGCCCAGAAGCTGGGGGACGACACCGTGGAGATCCGCCGGGTCGAGATGGTGGGGCCCAAGGTGGGGAAGGACCTCCGGGAGAAGGGGCTCCTGGCCGTGCTGTTTTCCCTGGGGGCGATCCTCCTCTACATCTGGTGGCGGTTCGAGCTCCGGTTTGGGTTCGGGGCCGTGGCCGCGCTGTTTCACGACGTCTTGATCACCATTGGGGCGTTCTCGCTGTTCAACAAGCAGTTCGACCTCACCACGGTGGCGGCGCTCCTGACCATCGTCGGGTACTCCCTGAACGACACCATCGTGGTGTTCGACCGCATCCGCGAGAACATCAAACGCACCGGCGGCAAGGGGGACCTGGAGGCCCTGGTGAACCGCAGCGTCAACGAGACCCTGAGCCGGACGCTCCTGACCTCGGGTACGACGCTTCTGGTGGTGATCGCGCTGTTCCTCTTCGGCGGCGGGGTGATCCACGACTTCGCGTTCGCGCTCCTCGTGGGCATCGTCGTGGGGACCTACTCCTCCATCTACATCGCGAGCCCGGTGGTGCTGGCCCTGGAGAAGCGGGCCGGGGGCGCCCGGGCCGTGGAGTCCCGCGCCTGATGCCCGAGCGGCGCTGGCGGATCCGACCGACCGAGCCCGGGGCCTGGGAGGAACTCTCCCGGGCCCTTGGCGTTTCGGGGCTCGTGGCCCGGGTGATGGCCGCCCGGGGCTTCCGGCCGGGGGCGGAGGCGGAGGCGTTCCTGAATCCGCGGCTCTCCTCCCTGCCCGATCCCTTCGGGATTCCGGGCATGGCCGAGGCGGCCGAACGGGTGGCCCGGGCCGTGGAGGCCCGGGAAGCGCTCTGGGTGTACACCGATTACGACGTGGACGGGGTGACCTCGGCCGCCCTCCTGACCGAGTTTCTGGAAGCCTGCGGGGCGAAGGCGCGGTGCCGCCTGCCCCGGCGCGACCGGGAGGGGTACGGGCTCAAGGCGGAGGCCATGGAGGAGATGGCGGCGGCCGGGGCAAGGGTCGTGGTGACGGCCGACTGCGGCATCCGGGCGGTGGAGGCGGCCCGGCGGGCCCGGGAACGTGGGGTGGAGCTGGTAATAACCGATCACCACACCCCGGGGGAGGAGCTCCCCGACGCGGCCGCCGTGGTGAACCCCCGGCTTCCCGGCGGGGCCTACCCCGAACCTGCGCCGGCCGGGGTGGGGGTGGCCTGGAACCTGGCCGCGGCGGTCCGCTCGGTGCTCCGGCAGCGGGGGCACTTCGACCGTCGGCCCGAACCGGATCTGCGGGCCTGGCTCGATCTCGTGGCGGTGGGCACCGTGGCCGACATGGTGCCCCTCCGGGGGGTGAACCGGGTGCTCGTGACGGCGGGGCTCGGGCTCTGGAACCCGCCCCGGCGGCCCGGCCTCAAGGCCCTGGCCGAGGTGGCGCGGCTCCGGCCACCGCTCACCGCCGGGAACCTCGGGTTCCACATCGGCCCTCGGCTCAACGCCGCCGGCCGCATGGAGGGGCCCCGGGCGGCCCTCGATCTGCTGCGGGCCGGGGCCCAGGACCAGGCGCTCGGGTGCGCCCGGGTCCTCGACGGACTAAACCGCCAGCGCCAGGCCGAGGAGCGCGCCGCCCTGGCGTCGGCCCGGGAACGGGTGGAGCGGGAGGGCTGGTGGCCCGGCCGGTGGGGCCTCGTGGTCGACGGCCCCGACTGGCACCCGGGAGTGGTGGGCCTTGTGGCCTCCCGGATCGCCGAGGCGTTCCACCGGCCGACGGTGGTCCTGGTGCCCCAGGGACCGAGCCTCAAGGGTTCGGCCCGGTCGGTCCCGGGGCTTCACCTGGTGGAAGCCCTGGAGGACTGCCGCGACCTCCTGGTGCGCTACGGGGGGCACGCGGCCGCTGCGGGGCTGGAGCTCGAGGCCGACGCCCTGCCGGCGTTCCGGGACCGGTTCGACAAGGCGGTGCGCCGGCGGCTCCGGGAGGAGGACCTGGTGCCCGTCCTGGACCTGGATGCCGAGCTGCGGCTCGGGGAGCTCGACGGGGCGACGGTGGGGGAGCTTGCCCGGCTCGAGCCCTTCGGCGTCGGAAACCCCCGGCCGGTCTTCGGGTTGCGGGGACTCGAGGTTCGTTCGGTGCGGGACCTGGGGGGCTCGGGGGAGCACAAGGCCCTGGTGGTGGAGCACGAGGGGGTCCGGGCCGAGGCGGTGGCCTGGAGGGCTCCGGAGGCCTGGGGGTTCCTGGCTCCGGGCGCCAGGGTGGACCTGGCGGCCACGGCCGAGCTCCACACCTGGAACGGCCGCACGTCGCTCCGGCTCACGATAAAGGACGCCCGCTCGGCCGGTTGACCCGAACGGCGGCGCCGACGGGAAAGGGAGGTTCGGCGTTCCAGCCTCCCAGCGTCCCAGCCTTCCAGCGCGAAAGGGCCCCCTGCGGGTGATCCGCAGGGGGCCCTTTCGCTCCTACGGCTTGAGCATGAGCGAGGGGAGCCAGGTCACCGCGTCGTGCCAGAACGCCACGATCATGAGGCCGATGACCTGGATCACGACGAAGGGGATGATGCCCTTGTAGATGTGGCCGGTGGTGACCTCGGGGGGGGCCACCCCCTTCAGGTAGAACAGCGCGAAGCCGAACGGCGGCGTGAGGAAGGAGGTCTGGAGGTTCACCGCGATCAGCACGGCGAGCCACAGGGGGTCCACGCCCATCGAGATCATGATGGGAGCGAGCACGGGAACGTGGATGAAGGTGATCTCGATGAAATCGAGGAAGAACCCGGCGATGAAGATGATGCCCATCACGATCACCAGGATGCCCCACTTGCCGAACGGGAGCCACTCGATGAAGGTGCGGACCACGTCGTCGCCGCCCATGCCCCGGAACACGAGCCCGAAGGATCCCGCGCCCACCAGGATGATGAACACCATGCAGGTGAGCTTGGTGGTGGCCCGCATGACCTCGCGGACGATCTGGAGGTTCAGCCGGCCCTTGAAGGCCGTGAGGATCGAGGCGCCCACCGCGCCGAGGGCCGCGGCCTCGGTGGGGGAGGCGATGCCCGCGAAGATGGAGCCCAGGACCGCGACCATGAGGAACGCCGGAGGGATCAGGGCCACCAAGACCCGCCGGGCCAAGGTCCAGCCCTGGACCTGGGCCCGCTCCTCTGCCGGGATCGGCGGGGCCCACTCGGGCCGGATCATGCCCACGATCAGGATCCAGATGATGTAGAGGGCCACCAGGATGAACCCGGGGATCACCGAACCGATGAAAAGGTCCCCGATGGGGACGTTCATGATGTCGCCGAGGAGCACGAGCACGATCGATGGCGGGATGATCTGGCCCAGGGTACCCGAGGCCGCGATCACCCCGGTGGCGAGCTCCGTCTGATAGCCGCGGCGGAGCATGGTGGGGAGCGACAGGAGTCCCATGGTCACCACCGTGGCGCCCACGATGCCGGTGGAGGCGGCCAGGAGCGCCCCCACCACCACGACGGAGATGGCGAGCCCCCCCCGCATCCGGCCGAAAAGGAGCGCCATGGTTTCCAGGAGCTCCTCGGCGAGCCCCGAGCGCTCGAGCATGACCCCCATGTACACGAACAGGGGCACGGCCAGCAGGGTGAAGTTCGTGACCGTGCCCCAGATCCGAAGGGGCAGCAGGTTGAAGAAATCGAACCCGAACCCCACATACCCGAAGAAGAGCGCCGTGCCGCCCAGGGTGAACGCCACCGGGTAGCCAAAAAGGAGCACGGCGAAAAGCACCCCGAACATGATCGCCGGCAGGACCTCGTGGACCACCTCCACCAGGGGTTCGAACTGCTCGGGGAACTCGATCCAGCCCTCAAGGGTGGCCTTCACGGCGAACCCGAAGGCGAGGAGCCCGAGGCCGGCCAGGATCCAGGTGACGGCCCATTTCTTGCCTTGTCCGCCCTCGGGAGCCGGGTTCTCCCGCAGGAACCGGTAGTTCTTGATCGCCTCGGCCACGCCCTGGAGCAGAAGGAGGAAAAACCCCAGGGGAATCATGGCCTTCAGGGCGTATCGGGCGGGAAGCCCGCCTGGGTCGGGCGAGGTCTCCCGCACGGCCCAGGAGTTCATGACGAACATCTTGGTGCACCAGATCACCAGGATCGCGAAGGGAATGAGGGCGACCAGCGAGCCGATCAGGTTGATCCACGCGCGCTTTCGCTCGTCGAGCTTGGCGTAGATGATGTCGACCCGGACGTGGGCGTCCTCCTTGAGCGTGTAGGCCGCCCCGATCAGGAACACGATGCCGAACAGGTGCCACTCGAGTTCCTGGAGCGCGATGTTCCCCCGCTGGAAGCCGTACCGCATGATGGTGTCGTAGGCCGTGAGCAACACCATGCCGGTCGTGAGCCACGACACCGCCCTGCCCACCCCATCGTTGAGCCGGTCGATACCTCGGGCGAGGGCATCCAGGGGACCCATCGGACCTCCTTTCCGATTCCGGTGCACGTGTGTTTGGCGGAGATAAACTCGGAAGGGTTCCGGGAAACGGCGCCGGAACCCTACCACAGCCGGCGGGCACAATTCCAGGAGCACCGGATGCTGGTTTTGGGCTCGCGCCGTTGGATGCATCTGGTGCGCAGACGGTTCCAGAGGGTCAAACGGACCGGGCGCCAGCCCGCATGGAGAGAAGCCGTCCTAGAAGGGCGCAGCCGGCGACGGCGAGGATCACCCGGGGGCCCAGGATCCAGCCCCCGTGCCCCCCCAGGACGACGAACAACAGGGTGTCCTCCACCACCGCGTGGCAGGTGCACAAAAAGAGCGACAGCAGAAAAATCTCCCTGGGCGTCATGCGGCCCGACCGGCTTTCCTGGATCAAAATGCCGGCCCCGTACACGATGCCCAGGAACACCCCGGCGGCCAGCCCCACGGCCGCGCCCTCGCCGAGCCCGATCCGACGAAGCGACCCGGCGTAGGGGCCGAGTCGCCGCCGCACCCAGGGACGGTCCCGGAGCACCTGGAACGTCACCGTAAGGGGCACGATCACGGCGGCCACCTGGAGGAGGGTGAGCAGGGCGTTGCCGAGCGAAGCTAGCACGCTCACGGCATCACCAGGTTCACCAGGAATCCGGCCGAAAGGCCCAAGCCCACCCGGGTCGCAGCGAGGAGAACCCAACGGGGGCAGACCTGGCGGATCACCGCGGTTTCAATCACGAGCGCGTGGGAGAGCCCGAGCACGAGTCCCAGGATCGTGATCTCGCGGGGGGTGAGGTGGAGCGGGGCCATGGCGCCGATGGCGGCGTAGAGATTCACGCTCATCCCGGCCACCAGGGGCAGGGCCGCCTCGCCGGGCAGCCCGATCCATCCCATAACGGGCGAGAGCGCCCCCGCCACCCAGGGTAGCACCGGGGTTCGGGCCAGAAGATCCACGAGGACGTAGGCCGGAAGGAGGACCTTGGCCAGAATGACCAAGGACGTCGCGCTCTTCCGGAGCCCCTCGCGCACCGAATCCCGGAGTGGGGGGGGCGATTCCCGAAGCGAGGAGGTCGAGGGCTCCACCGGCTACGCCCCCAATCGGCGAAAGGAAAGGTCTGAGAAAATTTCCATCCGTTTCACTTTTTTTCCGGAAAGGGGATTGACAAGGTCATGGAACGGTTCCAAATATAGTACCGGAACGTTCCCCCGTTAGCCCCGGCCCTTTCCTCCTGGGGTCGGGGATTTTTTTGCCTTGATTCCAGGGGCCTCCGGTCCACCCGGCGAAAGCGGTGGATGGCCTGCCCCCCCGGGTCCTCTCCCGCGAGAGAATCCTGTCGCCGATGCACGCCGGGTACCCGCCGCAAGGCCGCGCGGCCCTTCTCCGTGACCTCCGTGCCCTCCGTGGTCCCAACAAGTCCTGCCTCCGGGCGACCGCCTCCCGGGGCTTCTACCCCCCGAACTCCCGGCGCACGTACCGGCGCACCGTGTCTTCCAGGTCCTCCTTCCAGTCCCGGTGGTACACCGTGCGGGTCGCGATCTCCACGGCGGCGATGGCCGCCTGGATCTTCTCGGGCAGCCGTCCCACCCGGCGGCGGAATTTCGGCGTCTCGGCCACGATCGCCGGCAGGTGGGCCAGGAGGACGCGGCGGTACGCCCGCTGCTTGAGGAGGTCCGGGCGGGTTCGGAACAGCTCGAACAGTTCCGCGTACCGCGCGTTGATCTCGCGGCTCACGTCGGCCGAGATATCGGTCAGAAGCCGCGTGCGGCCCGAGGCCTCCCACCGCCGCAGCAGGAGCCGGGCCTCCTCCTCGGCCCGACGCTCCAGGATCCCCAGCACCTGCCCCACGTAGGTGGGCTTGACGGCGAGAAACTCGTCGTCGGTCATGAGCAGGTTCGCGAGGATCTCGTAGGACGAGCTAATGACCCCGCACTTGTTGGCCGAGGCGTCGCGGATCACCACCACGCCGCAACGCTGAAGTTCCTCGCGGGCCTTGGGTGTGACGTAGGAGTTTGCCCCCTCCACGATGGCCCGGCAGGTGGGCTTGCCGTCGGCGTCGAGCAGGTTTTGCCAGTTCGTGTCGTCGATGGTCTCCGGCCGGCCCCCGCCCGGGATGAAGAGGTCCGCCGGCACCCGGAACACGGCGCCATCGAACTCCCGGTGGAACTCGTCTGTCGTGACCCATTGCTCCTCCACCCCCTCGGCCGTACGCACCCATTTCCGGTAAAGGTCCCGGAGCCCCTCCCTCTTCCGACCCCGGCGCAGGAGCAGGAATCCCCCGGGGTGGAGTTTTTCGGGCCGGAAGGCGTCGATGTTGTCCTTGAGGATGAGACGGCCGAGTTCCTCCCAGTCGATCCCTTCGGGATCGTAGAGCACCCCCGAGCCGGCCACGATGAGGCGGAGCGAGGCCCTGGGGCATCGCTCCCGCAGCAGCCGCATGGCGTTTCCGGCCACGTCGCCGTTGGTGCCGCCGGTGATCTTGACGGTGAAGGGATCCCGGGCCATGTCGATTCCCAGATGGCCCATCACGATCTCGGCGAACCGGATGACCCCGAGCGAGGTGACACCGTACTCCTTGTGGTTGATGCCCACCCGCTTGGACGAGATGATCCCCTTGCCGAGCACGTACCCCCGTCGCACGGCCTCCCGGGCGATCAGCTCGATCATCTCGTCGTGCATGTTCTCGTCGGGGCCGAGTTCGATGGGTTCGTCCTCTCCGTAGTAGTCCACCACCCGCGGGTGCAGGGCCCTGCCGTTTCGGGTGACGAAAAGATCCAGGAAGGCGTGGAGGAAGCCGTACTGGAGCTTATAAAGCCGCTGGGTCACCAGCCCCGGGTCCGCAAGGTCCGAGGCGTCCATCACCACGGTCATCTTGGACCCGCCCTCGTAGATATCTTTGTTCTTGAGGTGCTGGGTGTGCGCGAGCACGTACACCTCCCGAAGGAGCGTGTTCGCGTTGGTCACGAAATCGTCGGGGCTGCGGCAGATAATCGTGCGCCATCCCCCCCGGGCGATGTCGGAGAATCCCACGTGGTATCCGGCGCCGTGGCGGCCGAAGAAGAACGTGATCCGAAACGGCTCCCCCTCGGGCAGGTCCGAGGTGAACTCGGGGCCCAGCGCCTTGAGGTACGCGGGGTCGAGCCGGAAGCCCAGGGCGTGTTTCTCGGGGACGAAGAAGTTGGTCTTCAGGGTGTGCTCGATCAGGAGGAGCGCCGTGCGAAAGATGGTGCGGCGCACCTCGTCCAGATGCCGGTGGCCGGTGTTGTAGTTGGCCACGAGGGCCTCCACCTCGGGCTTGGCCCGGGCATAGGCCTCGTCCCGGTCGGACCGGTCGGGGTCGAACCGGGTACGGAACAGCCGGACCAGGGCCAGGGCCACGTCCGGACTCGCGTAGAACGCCCGCTTCACCTCCCCCAGGTCGAAGCGGTCGGGCTGGTTGTGGGCGAGGTTCGTGTGGCAGAACGCGATGAAGGCGTTGGTGAGGGTGGCGTCTTCGCCGGTCATCGTGCCCTTGGGGACGAACTCTTCATACAGGGGGCCGCTGGGGGAGAGGATCTGGGTGTTGTAGAGCTCCGCCTGGAGCGTCCGGAAGAGCTCCGAATCCTTTTCCAGGAGTTTTCCGTCCCGGGTCGTCACGTAGAACGTGCCCAGGAAGTACGGGTGGACCCCGGTGGAGATGGTGAGGCAGTAGGCCCGGCGCACCCCCAGGTCGAGCCGGTTGAACACCTCCATGGCCTGGGCCAGGAACCCGGGCTGGGGCGGGTTCCCCACCGCGAACAGCAGCCGGGACTCCCGGTGGTGCACCACGTCCTCGGTGTTCTCCACGTCGAGGTACAGCCCGCCGTGGCGCCGGGCCGTCTGGTAGAGCCACAGGATCCGGGCCACCCGCTCGGGGGGCGAGATCCGCACGTAGTGTTCGTTGTTGAGCCACAGGAGCCCCAGCACCTTGTCGAGTTCCGCAAAATCAAACTCTGGGTACATCCGCCGGAGGGCCCGGGCGACCCCCCGCCGGATCGCCTCCGGCACCTCGGGCCGGGGGGCCGCCGCGATCTCGGCGTGGGGTCTGGGGTCGAACTCGAACCGCTGGATCTCGAGCTCGCACCCCAGCTCGGGGATCGGGTCGTAGGAGTGGGTGACCTCGGCGTACGAGATCTCTCGGTCGGCGAGATCCCGGAACGACCGGTACACGGTGCCGGGCAGGTTCAGGCAGGCCAGGATCAGCTTTTTCTCTTGCTCGGTAAGGATCAGACGCCGGCTGTGGGTGAGCCCCCCGAGCCCGGAGGCCAACTGCACCAGGGCCTCGGTCTCCTCTTTCATTGTGATGAAGAAGTACGGGTGCATGTGGTCCCGGAGCCACTCGAGGTTCCGGAGCGCCTGCTGGTGGTGGGTACGGAGTTCCCGGCGCAGGTTTCGGTAGACCGGTTTGGCGGCGTCTGGGTACATGGCGGCCTCCTGGGAAGGGTTTGATATTACGAAACATGGCCCATGTACCAGAGCCCGGCGTTGGTGTCCAGGGCAAACCGACGTGTCGGGCTCAGTTTCTGGCGAGCCGAAAGAGGCTCCGTGCCGTGGCCGGGCCGAGCCAGGCCAGAGCGATGCCGAGCGGCAAAACGTAGTACACGATCCGGTACACGAACACGGCCGCCAGCGCCGGCTCGAGGGGCACCCCCGTCGAGACGAGAACGGCCGTCATGCCCCCCTCCACGAACCCGATCCCCCCGGGGGTGAAGGCGGCCGCACCGGCGAAGATGCCGATGGCGTAGCCGGCCAAAAGCGGGGTCCAAGGAACCGGATGCCCCACGGAACGGAACGAAAACGCCAGGCAGGCGAGGGCGAGGCCCCACTCCCCCGCCACCCAGAGGAACGCCCCCGCCAGCCCCTCGGGGTGGGACCGCACCCACCGGGCCGCCCGGTCGAACCGGTGGTGGGTTTCGGCCTCCATGTCCGGGGAGAGCCGGGGAAGCCGGAGTCTCCGGCGCCCCCAGCGGTAGGCCCGAAACCCCAGGTAAAGCACCCGGTGCCGGAACCGGTGGTGCAGGAACGCGGCGGTGAGCGCCCCAAGGAGCCCCAGGCTCAGGGCCGCGAGCGCAAGCCGCGGCGCCGCCCGGGTCCAGGGAAGTTTTCCGGTGAGGAGGGGTAGGCCGAACCCCGCCGCCACGAAGAGGAGGAGCACGGCGTTCATGAGGGTGGTGTGGAGCATCGATACCAGGGCGTTGTCCGAGGGGTGGAGGCCCTCCCGGTGGAACAGGGCGAGCCGGAGGCCCACGCCTCCGACCCCCCCGAAGGACACGAGGTAGTTCAGGGTCGTGGCGAGGAACCCCACCCGCAGGGTTCGGCCCAGGGGAAGCCGGATCCCCAGGGCCTGGAGAAGCGCCGCGAGGCTCGCCCCGCCGCACAGGTAACTTCCGGCGGTGGCGAGGCTCGCGAGCCCCAGGGGACCGGGCCGAAGCTCCGAGAGGTGGAGCCCCACCCGGCGGAGGTCGCCGGCCAGGAACAGACCGCAAAGGATCAGGATCCCGAGGCCCAGGAGGGAAAGCGCCGTGCGCCGGATCATCGCCGGGTCCCGGGCTCCAGGCGCACCGTGGCCCCGTAGTAGGCGCCGGTCTCCCCGGCGTCGGTGAGGAGCACCGGCACGGCCTCGTTCACGCCCAACCCGAGCCCCGCCCATCCCCCCCGGGGCACGGCGGCGCACCCGGGATGGAGTCCCGGGTCCTCGCGGACGACTCCCTCGAGTTCCCCCACCTCACCGACGATCCGCACCGGGTCTCCGGGCGCGAGGCCGAGTCGTTCCGCCACCGACGGGTGCACCCGGACCTCCAGCGGGGCGGTCTGCTCCTCCGGGAGCATCTGGGAGTGAAGGGCGTCGGGCCGGATGAGGGTGAGAAACCGGAGCGGCAGCGCGGGGGCGGGCTCCCCGTCCACCCGTTCGAGGAACCGGAACCGGGCGTCGGGGTGGGCGAACCCCCCGGTCCATGCCACCGCGGGCCAGGGCATCCGGGCCCAGCCGGCGGCGCGGACGGCCTCCAACGAGGGGCCGTCCGCGGGAAGACAGGCCCGGAGCCACTCCTCCCGGTCGGCGAACGGGAACTCCGCCCCGAGGCGCCGGGCCACCTCGGCCACGATCTCGAAATCGCCCCGGCACCCCTCGGGCGGGTCCACCACCTTGCGCACGGCGCCCACCACGTTGGCCCAGTAGGATCCCACCAGGTCTTCCTCCTCGAGCCACAGGGCCGGGGGGAGCACAACCGTGGCGTGGCGGGCCGTCTCGGTCCAGAATCCGTCCACCACGATTCGGGTCTCGATGCGGGAGAACGCCTCGACGAGCCCCTTGGTGTCGGGTGCCTGGTTGAGGAGGTTCGATCCGGCCACCCAGGCCACCTCCACCGGGGGATCGGCAAGCGGGAGTTCCCGGGCGAGGGCCGGCAGGAGGAGCGGCGGGACGGGAAGAAGGACGGGCCGCGGCCGGGGAAGGTGGCGGGAGGAAGGGATGTTGAAGTAGAGCCCTCCGCCCTCAATGCCGAGGGTCCCGGCCAGGAACGCCAGGGCGTGGATCGCCCGCACGTTCTGGCCGCCCAGGGGATGGCGCTGCACACCCCAGCCCACCACGGTGGCGACCCGGGGGGTGGCGGCGTAGGGGTGGGCGAGGGCCCGGGCGTCCGCGGAGGACACGCCCGACGCCTCGCACCACGCCTCGGCCGACCGCGAGAACACGAGGGCCCGGAACGCCTCGGCATTGGCCGCCCGGTCCCAGGGCGGTGTGCGGGGCTCGGCCTCGAGGAACAGCCGAGCGCAGGCCAGGGCCAGGAACCGGTCGGTGCCGGGCCGGACCCGCACCACCCGGTCGGCCAACCCCCGAAGCCCCGACGGGTCGGGGTTCACGGCGATCACCTGGACCCCGCGCCTCCGGGCCGCGACCACCTGGGCCGCGGTGTGCACCGAGCTCGCCCGGGGGTTCTTGCCCCAGAGCACGATCGCCTCGGCCCGGTCGATCTCCAGGGGGTCGTTCATGTCGAGCCGTCCGGCGTCGGCCTCCACCGCGGCGATGCCGGCGCCGTCGCACAGGCTGCCCCGCGTGCCCCGTGCCCCGAGGGAGCCCATGAGGTAGTCGAGGGCGGCCTTGGAAACCCCCATGGACCCGGCGCCCCGCACCCAGAGGATCCGGGCCGGATCGCGGCTGCGGGCCCGGTCGAGGGCCTCGCACACGCGGTCCAGGGCCTCGTCCCATGAGGCCGGCCGAAAGCCCTCGCCGTCGCGCACCCAGGGCTCCCGAATCCGGTGGGGGCTCGTGAGCCGCGCCGGGTACCGGCGGATCTTGGCGCAGGTGAAGCCCCGGGTGTAGGGGCTTGCGGGGTTCCCCCGGAGCCGAATCCCCCCGGCCTCCACCCGGCACAGGACGGAGCAGCGGTCGGGGCAGTCGAGGGTGCAGGTGGTCACCGTGGGCATGGGCCTCCTCCGGGAACGCCGGGCAGGATACCCCAGCGTGGCCCGGTCCGCCACCGCCCCTGGGGAGCGACGCGGCATCGGGGCGGTGGTAGGATAGGGCGCCTTGCCGCGAGCGAGGTGTGTTGCACCACGGAGGGCACGGGGGAGGCACCCCGGTTTGCCCCTCCGGCCCCTCCCACCAAAGGAGCCGTCGGAGCCTTGGAACCGAGCGAGGTGATCGTCGCGCGGGACGTGGTGAAGACCTTCGGCGCCGTGCGGGCCGTGGACGGCCTCTCGTTCGCGGTGGAGTCGGGCGTCTGCTTCGGGCTCCTGGGCCCCAACGGCGCGGGCAAGACCACCACGGTGCGCATGATCTACGGGTACTCGCCCCCCACCGCGGGGGAGCTTCGGGTGTTCGGCCTCGACGTGGTGCGCCACCGGCGGGCCGTGGCCGCCCGCACCGGGGTGTGCCAGCAGGACAACAACCTGGACCCGGACCTCACGGTGGAGGAGAACCTCCTCGTCTACGCCCGGTACTTCGACCTTCCCCGCGACGTGGCGAGGAAACGCTCGGAGGAGCTCCTGGACTTCATCGCCCTGGGGCACCGCCGGGGGGCGCGGGTCCAGGAGCTCTCGGGCGGCATGATGCGCCGGCTCATGATCGCCCGGGCCCTGATCCACCGGCCCGCCCTCCTCATCCTCGACGAGCCCACCACCGGCCTCGATCCCCAGTCGCGCCACCAGGTCTGGGAGCGGCTCGACGAGCTCAAACGCCGGGGGATCACGGTGGTTCTGACCACCCACTACATGGACGAGGCCGCGCGGCTCTGCGACCGGCTCCTCATCGTGGACCACGGGAAGGTGCTGGTGGAGGGGAGCCCCCGGGAGCTCATCGCGGCCCACGCCGGCCGGTACGTGATCGAGGTGGCCGAGCCCTCGGCCGAGGCCCGGGCCTTCGTGGCCTCCACCGGGTACCGGAGCGAGGACCTGGGCCACCGGCTCCTCGTGTACTGCGACGACGGGGAGGCCGTGTTCCGCCGCCTGGCCGAGGGGGCCTGCAGGGGCGGGTGCACGCTGCGCATGGCGACCCTGGAGGACGTGTTCCTGCGCCTCACGGGACGGGAGCTTCGGGAATGAGCCTGGAGATCGCGGGCATCTCGTACCGGTTCGTCCGGGTGTGGCAGCGCAACTTCACGGTCTATCAAAAGACCTGGAAGATCGGGTTCCTGCCCCCGCTCCTGGAGCCCCTGTTCTACCTGGTGGCCTTCGGGGCGGGCCTCGGGGGCTTCGTGGGCGAGATCCACTACGTCGGCCGGGAGATCTCGTACGTGGCGTTCATCGCCCCGGCGCTCGTGGCCGTCACGATCATGTTCAACGCGTTCTACGAGAACACCTACGCCTCGTTCGTGCGCCTCCACTTTCAAAAGACCTTCGACGCGATCCTCGCGACCCCGCTCTCCCTGGAGGACGTGATCGCGGGGGAGATCGCCTGGGGCGCGACCAAGTCCGTGATCGCCACCGTGCTCATGGTGGCGGTGCTCGCGCCCTTCGGACTCATCCGGATGCCCGGGGGGCTCCTGCTCGTGCCCCTGGCCCTTCTCGGCGGGTTCGGGTTCGGGGCGCTCGGCATGTGGTTCACGGGGCTCGTGCCAACGATCGAGGTGTTCAACCTGCCGGTGTTCCTGGCCGTGACCCCGATGTTTCTCTTCAGCGCCACGTTCTTCCCCCTGGAGGCCCTGCCCGCCTGGGGGCAGAAGGTGGCCTTGGGGCTGCCCCTCACCCACCTCGTGCTCCTGGCCCGCGACTGGTCCCTCGGGCGGTTCCACCCGGGCCAGTGGGCCTCCCTCGCCTACCTCCTCGCCTTCGCCGGGGTGTGCTTTCCCCTGGCCCTTCGCCGCATGCGCCGCCGGCTGATCCGGTGACGGGGCACGCCTCTTCTTCCCGTTAGGGCGCGGGGCCGCCGGGACACTGGGAAGGTCCCCAGGGCCCCTTCGGGGCCCCGCTACGCAGGACTGTAACATCCGAGTCAGGGTTTAGGGTGGGAGCGGCGCCCATGTCAGGTGCCAGAGGACAGAAGACAGAGGACAGGGGGTTTCTGACATCTGTCCTCTGAATTCTGACCCCCGATACGGCAGCCGCTCCCACGGGTTGGCCGACGCGACGACGTCGGGATCCCGAATGTTCTTAGCCGCCTAGCCGCCGAGCAGCCCAGCCGCCTAGCCGAAGTTACTTGGAAGCTCCGGTAGACCGCGGGGCGCGGCCTGTTCGCAGAAACAATAACGGCTCATCCGGCAAATGATGGGGTGGGCTCGTGGATGAACAGGACTCGCAGTTTGAAGTACTCCTGGTCCCGGAAGCCATAGGCCTGGCGCTTGAGCACCTTGATCTTGTTGTTCAGCCCCTCCAAGGGGGCCGTGGTG
>NZ_BAAHFQ010000068.1:0-16924 GCF_054681715.1 Deferrisoma sp. | reverse complement strand
GCCGCCTCGGCTCGGTCCGCTGCGGCGCGTGAGGGCACGCGCCGCGGCCGCTCCCCTCGAGCCGGGCGGCCCTTGCTGCTCGGGCGTCGCGCTCCGACAACGCCCCCAGCTCCACCCGGTTGCCGGACACCCCTACGGGGGCCACGCCACAGGGCGCTGCGCTGCGCGCCCGGTTCAGCCCAGCCAGAGGGGGAGGGTCGCTGCGCTCAGGAGGGTGCTCAGGCTGATGGCGGTCGAGGCGAGCCCCGGGTCGCCCCGGAGTTCCCGGGCCATCACCAGGGTCAGGGTGGCGGTGGGGGAAGCCAGGAGCACCACGGCCGCCGTCCGCTCCACGCCCGAGGCGCCGGCCACCCCGAGGAGCACGGTGCCGAGCGCAGGTAGCGCCAGGTTTTTGAGCGCCGTGGAGGTGAGGGCCGGCACGGGGTGGCGCAGGGCCTGGAGCCCGAGGTCGGCGCCGATCAGCAAGAGCGCCAGGGGAAGCCCCATGCTCCCCAGGATCCGCAGGGTCTCCCCGGCCAGGTCCGGGAGGGGCAGGCGGAAATAGCTCCACACGAGCCCGAGAAGGCTCCCCACGATCACGGGCTGGAGCGCGATCCGCCGGGCGAGCCCCCCGAGGTCGGGCCGCTGGCCCGAAGCGGTCACGAGCGCGAGCACCGAGAGAAAGTTGTTGGCCAGCATGAAAAACGCGGCGTACACCCCGGCGAACTGTAGGCCCCGGTCCCCGAGCCCGTAGTAGGCCACGGCGAGCCCGATGTAGCCCAGGTTCGCGTGCACCGAGGCCTGCACGAAGGTCCCCCGGCTCCCGCCTCGAAGCCCCAGCACCGGGGCCAGCAGTTGGGCCAGCAGCCATACGGCGCCGATGGCCGACACGGCGGCCACGATGCCCGCGGGCCGGAACACCTCCCGGAACGGGGCGGCCGAGATCTTGAGGAAGATGAGGCAGGGCACGGCCAGGTAGTAGGCCAGGCGGTTCGCCGGCGCCCGGAATTCGGGCGGAAGGAGCCCGAGGCGCCGGCCGGCCCAGCCCACGAGGATCACCAGGAAAACGGGAAGGACGCGTAGGATCGGCGCCATGGGCCAGGTCGGGTTGGGGGGGAGGGGGAAACGGCCGGCGCGCGGGGCTTCCCGGGCTTTCTGCCTCCCAGCCTACAGGAGGTTGTACTTTTTCATCCGATACCGCAGGGCGTCGCGGGTGAGGCCGAGCATCTTGGCGGCACGGGTCTGGTTGTTCCCGGTTTTCTCGAGCGCCTGGACGATGAGCTCCCGCTCCACCTCCTCGATGTCCACGCCCTGGTCCGGAAGCACCACCACCCCCGGCTGGGGCGCGGCGCCGGAGGCCGCGGGCCTGCGCTCGGGCCCCCCGCCCTTGATCTTCCAGGGCAGGGCGTCCACCCCGATCTCGTCGCCCGTCGAGAGGATCACGGCCCGCTCCACCACGTTCCGGAGTTCCCGGATGTTGCCGGGCCAGTCGTAGCGCTGGAGGAACGCCTCGGCCTCCTCCGAGAACCCCCGGAACGAGGTCTTGAACTCCCGGTTGTAGGTCTCGAGGAAATGGTAGGCCAGGGGCAGGATGTCCTCGCGCCGCTCCCGCAACGGCGGGAGCACGATGGGCACCACGCTGAGCCGGTAGTAGAGATCCTCCCGGAACCGCTTCTCGGCGATGGCCTGCTCCAGGTCGGCGTTGGTGGCGGCGATGATCCGCACGTCCACCTCGATGTCCTCCTTGCCGCCGATCCGCTTGAAGGTGCGGTCCTCCAGGAACCGAAGGAGTTTCGCCTGGAGCCCCAGCTTCATGTCCCCGATCTCGTCCAGGAAGATCGTGCCCCCGTCCGCGAGCTCGAAGAGGCCCTTCTTCGTCTTCTTGGCGTCGGTAAACGCGCCCTTCTCGTAGCCCATGAGCTCGCTTTCCAGGAGCTCCTCGGGAAGGGCGGTGCAGTTGATCGGCATGAACGGCCGGTCGGCCCGGGGGCTTTCGTAGTGGATGGCCTGGGCGAGCACGTCCTTTCCGGTGCCGCTCTCGCCCATGAGGAGCACCGTGGTGGAGGACGACTGGGCCACCCGCCGGGCCACCGAGAGCACCTCCTTCATCCGGGCGCAGCCCGCGATGATCCGGTCGAACCCGAGCTTGTGGCCGTGCTGGGTGCGGAAGAACGCCACCTCCTGGCGCAGGCGGTTCGTCTCGAGGGCGTGGCGGACCTTGGTCTGGATCTCGGTGAGATCGAAGGGCTTCGACACGTAGTCGTAGGCCCCGAGTTTCATGGCCTTCACGGCCACGTCCACCTGGGTGGTGGCCGTGATCATGATCACCGGGGTCTCCTGGTCCACCTCCTTGATCTGCTGGAGCACCTGGATGCCGTCGATCCCCGGGAGCTTGATGTCGAGGAGCACGAGGTCCGGTGCCTCGGCCCGGAACGCCTCGAGCCCCTCCTCCCCGGTCTCGGCCGTGACGCACCGGTATCCCTCCTTCTGGAGGTTCTCCGAGAGGGACCAGCGGATCAGATATTCGTCGTCGACGATCAGCACCTTGGGCTTGGGCATGGGAGCTCCGGGGCCGGCTGCGCGGGAGAAAGGTGCGCCATTTTACGCACCCGCGGCGTGCGGAGTCAAAGCCGCCGGAGCAGGGCGAGGCACTCCAGGTGCGCCGTTTGGGGGAACATGTCGGCCGCCCGGATCCATTCCACCCGGTAGCCCCGGCCGAGGAGGAGGCCCAGGTCCCGCACCAGGGTGGGCGGGGAGCAGGAGACGTAGAGGATGTGGTCGGGGCCGAGGTCGGCCAAGGGGGCCGCGGCGTCGGCCGCGCCCTCCCGGGGCGGGTCGAGGAGGGCGAACCGCGGCCGGAACCCCTCGCGGCCCAGGCGCTCCAGGGCCCGGGCGGCCGGCTCGGCCCGGGCCTCCACGTGGGCCCAGCCAAGTTCCAGGGCGTTGCGGGCGAGGTCCTGGGCCGCCGGCGGGTAGCCCTCCACCGCCACCACCCGCCGGGCGGCTAGGGCGAGGGGAAGGGTGAAATTGCCTGCCCCGGCGTAAAGGTCGAGGGCGTCGGCGCCGCGGTAGAGGGGCGCCAGGTCCGTCACCTCGTCCACCAGGGCCTGGTTCACCCCGGGGTTCGCCTGCACGAACCCGCCGGGCCGTACCCCGTACCAGAGGTCGCGGTCGCCCGCGCGCACCCGGAACCGCATGGCTTCCGGGCCGGGGGCCAGGGGCTCCAGGGTCTCCTTGCGGCCGGCCTGGAGGTGGGCGGCCGCGATCCCGGCCGACCGGCAGAACTCCCGGAGCCGGGTCCGCTCCTCCGGGGTGGGCGGGCGAAGCAGATGGAACACGCCCCAGACGCGCCCCTCGTCGTCCACCTGGAGGTCCACCTGGGGCAGATGCCCCCTGGCGGGGGGGAACGCCTGGAGGAACGCCCGGAGCGGGCCGAGCCGCTCCCGGATCGCCGGGTGGGCGATGGGGCAGTCGTCGATCTCCACGAGCCGGTGGGTGCCCTGGGCGAAGTAGCCCACCCGGGCTCCCCCCTCGATCCACCGGACCTTCCAGCCCACGCGGTTCCGGTACCCGAACTCCCTGGGCGAGGCAAGGGGGTCGCGAAACCGGCCCTCCACCCCGTCGCCCAGGCGGGACCGGACGAACTTCCGGAAGCTCTCGGCCTTGGCCCGCCACTGCTCGGGGTAGGGAAGGTGCTGCCAGTGGCACCCGCCGCACCGGCCGAAGGCGGGGCAGGGGGGCTCCCGCCGGAGCGGCGAGGGCTCGATCACCTCCATCAGCCGGCAGACGACGTGCCGGCGCTTCTCGCGCACGGCGGCCGCGAGCACGGTGTCGCCCGGCGCCGTGAGCGGCACGAAGGCCACCTTGCCCCCGAGGTGGCCCATGCCCATTCCCCGGTCGGCCGCGGCAAAAATCCGGATCCGGTGGGTGCGTTCGGGTGGTGCGGGGGGATCGCCCATGGTAGACTCGCCGGACCAAGGCAGAGGATCGGTAGGCCGCTCGCGGCGCATACCGTACACCCCGACACCCCGGCGGGTCCACGCCGCCCCTCTTGACCAGGAACGTTTCCCGGATTGGTCCCAACCCCCCCCGATCGGCTTCCCCATGTCCGCGTCCGGCCCGGCGTGCTGGACCGCACGAGGGATCTCCTGGAATCGCTGGGCCTCCCCACGGTCTGCGAGGGCGCCCTGTGCCCGAACCGGCCCGAGTGTTACCGGCGGGGCCACGTGACCGTGCTGATCCTGGGGCGGAACTGCACCCGGCGGTGTCGGTTCTGCGCCGTGGGGAGTGGAGCCCCGGAACCCGTGGACCCGGAGGAGCCGGCCCGGGTGGCCCGGTTGGCCGCGCGCCTCGGCATGCGCCACGTGGTGGTGACCAGCGTGACCCGCGACGACCTCCCGGACGGCGGGGCGGGCCAGTACGCGGCCGTGGCCCGGGCGCTGGCCGGCCTGCCCGATGCTCCCACGGCCGAGGCCCTCGTGCCGGACTTCCGGGGCGACCCGGAGGCGATCCGCACGGTGGCCCGGGCGCCGTTCGGCGTGCTCGCCCACAACCTGGAAACGGTGCCCCGGCTCTACCCCCGGGTGCGGCCGGGGGCGGACTACGACCGGAGCCTCCATGTGCTCGCGGCCCTTGTGGGCCAGGCCCACGGGAGGCCCGTGAAAAGCGGCCTCATGCTGGGGCTCGGGGAGACGGCCGAGGAGGTCCGGGGCGTGTTGCGCGACCTGCGCTCCGCAGGGGTAACGTCGGTGTGCCTCGGCCAGTACCTGCGGCCCGGGCCCGACCGGCTGCCCGTCGAGCGGTACGTCCCGGAGGAGGAGTTCCGGGCCTGGGCCGCCGAGGCCCGGGCCCTCGGGTTCACGGAAGTGGCCAGCGGGCCGCGGGTGAGAAGTTCGTACATGGCGGGGGCGCTGGGCAGCTAGGCAGTGGCGGTCCTGTCCCTTTTGTCCCTTTGCGTCCCTTGGGTCCCTGAACCGCTTTCCCACGATTGGGGCATGGCGCCCCGTGTTTCCCTCAACCGAGGAAGGAGTCAGGCATGAAGAAGGCAGTGGTGTGGATGATGCTGGCGGGGCTCGCCCTGGGCGGACCCGCGTTTGCCGCGAACGAGGCCGGGAAGCCCCAGGTGAAGGAGGGAGCGACCCTGGGGCCCGACACCCCGATCGCGGTGGTGAACGGCCAGCCGGTCACCAAGGCCGAGTACGACCGGGCCATGGCCGCGTACCTGCGACGGTTCCGTCAGCTCACGGGTGGCATGCACGGCGGGGTGAGCCAGCCCAACGAACAGATGAAGAGCGAGGTGCTCCAGCAGCTCGTGGACCGCACGCTCCTCTACCAAGAGGCCAAGAAGAACCCGCCCGCCGACCTGGAGGCCCAGGTCGCCAAGGAGCTTGAGGCCATCAAGGGGCGGTTCCCCGACGAGGCCACCTATCAGAAGGCCCTGGAGGGCGAAAACCTGACGGAAGACGCCCTCAAGGACCTGATCGCCCAGCAGGTGCTCGTGCGGCACTACGTGGAGACCGAGATCCAGCCCGGGGTGAAGGTCTCGGACGAGGAGGTGAAGAAGTTCTACGAGGACAACAAGGACAAGTTCTCCACCCCCGAGCAGGTGAGGGCGAGCCACATCCTGATCCGGGCCGACGCCTCCCAGCCGGAGGCCGAGCGCAACGCCGCCCGGGAGAAGGCCGAGGCCCTCCAGAAGCGGGCGGCCGCCGGCGAGGATTTCGCCACCCTGGCCAAGGAGAACTCCGAGGACCCGGGCAGCGCCCCCAACGGCGGGGACCTTGGGTTCTTCACCCGGGAGCGGATGGTGAAGCCCTTCGCCGACGCGGCCTTTGCCCTGGAAACCGGGAAGATCAGCGACGTGGTCGAAACCCGGTTTGGGTACCACGTGATCAAGGTGACCGACCGCAAGGAGGCCACCCAGCACGGGTTCGACGAGGTCAAAGACAACATCGCCGAGTACCTCAAGGCCAAGGCCCTCGACGAGGCCGTGCAGGCGAAGCTGGCCGAGTTGCGGAAATCGGCCAAGGTGGACGTGGTGGCCCCCCACCTCTAGGGGGCGGGCGAACCGGACGAACGAAAACGGGCGGCCCCTCGGGGCCGCCCGTTCTTATGCCTCGGAAGGACCTCGGTGCTACTTCACCGCGTCCTTGAAGCTCTTGCCCGGGGTGAACCGGGGGCTCTTGCTCGCGGGGATGTCGATGGTCTGGCCGGTCTGGGGGTTGCGGCCCTTGCGGGCGGCGCGCTCGGTCACCGCGAAGGTGCCGAACCCGGTGATGGCCACCTTGTCGCCCTTCTTCAGGGCCTCCTCGGTGGTGGCGATAAACGCGTCGAGCAGGGCCTCAGCCTCCTTGGCCTTGAGCCCGGCCTTCACGGCGATCTCCTGGAGCAGTTCGGCCTTGTTCATGGGGCATCCTCCTTGGTTGGAAGGGGGGAAGGGCTACGGGGCCAACGAACGGCCCGACTTTACCTTTCCGTTTGGCGAAACTCAAGGGGTTTGCTGGCAAAAACGCCGTTTTCAGCGCCAGGGGGGCGAAAAAGGGGCTCCGGCACCCCCTGGCGCCGCAGTTCCTCGACGAAGAGTTCCTGGACGTCCCGGGCTCCCGGCGAGGCGAGGAGCTGGGGCACGAGGCGGCGAAGCCCCTCCAGGCGCACGGTCTGCACGAGCCGCCGGATGCGGGGTAGGGCCCCCGGGCTCACCGAAAGCTCGGTGATGCCGAGCCCGAGGAGCGCCGCGGCGCCCAGGGGCAGGCTTGCCATCTCGCCGCACACCGACACCGGCTTTCCGAACCGCCGCCCCGCCTCCGCCACCCGGGCCAGCATGGCGAGCACCGCCGGGTGGAGCGGGGTGTACAGGTGCGCCACCCGGGGGTTCGCCCGGTCCACCGCCAGGACGTACTGCACCAGATCGTTCGTTCCCACCGAGAAGAAATCGGCCCGCTCGGCCAGCCGGTCGAGGAGCAGCACGGCCGAGGGGACCTCCACCATGATGCCCACCGGGACCTCGGGCACCTCCATGCCCCGCGCCTCCAGGCTCCTTCGCTCCTCCGCCAGGATCTCGAGGGCCCGGTCCAGTTCCTCCACCGTGGAGATCATCGGGAACACGATCCGCAGGGGCCCGTGGCGCGCCGCCCGCAGAAGGGCCCGCAGCTGGATCCGGAACGGCTCGTCCATCTCGAGGCTCACCCGGATCGAACGCCATCCGAGGTGCGGGTTCTCCTCCCGGGGGAGCCTGAGGTACGGCAGGCTTTTGTCGCCCCCCACGTCCAGGGTGCGAAGCGTCGCCGTGCGGCCGCCGAGGGCCTCGAGGATGCGCCGGTAGATCTCCACCTGCTCGTCCTCGTCGGGAAAGCGCTCCCGGACGAGAAAGGGAAACTCGGTCCGGTAGAGGCCCACTCCCTCCCCCCCGGCCTCCAGGATCCGGGCCACATCGCTCAGGAGGGCCGCGTTGCCCCACAGGCGCACCCGGACCCCGTCCCGGGTGACGGCGGGTTCCGAGAGGTGCGCCAGGAGCTCCGATCTGAGCTCCTGGGCGTCGGCCTCCAGGCGCTCGTACTCCCGCACCACCGTGTCGGGCGGATCGAAATAGACGACGCCGGCGTTCCCGTCGGCGATGGTTTGGGTTCCGGGCTCCACGTGGGGCAGCCGGCCCACCCCCATCACGGCCGGGATCCCGGCCGAGCGGCAAAGGATCGCCGTGTGGGAGTTCCGGCCGCCCTCGGCGAGCACCACCCCCACGAGGTTGGGCTGCAGGAGCTGAACGAACCGGGACGGGATGAGATCGTCGGCCACCACCACGGTGGGCTCCCGGAACCGGGCCGGCCGGGGCGGGGGGCCATCGCCCCGCAGATGGCCGAGCACCCGCAGGGCCACGTCCCGCACGTCGGCGGCCCGCTCCCGCAGGTAGGGATCCTCCAGCTTGAGGAAGGCGCCGATGTACTCCCGGGCCACCTCCACCACGGCCCGGCTGGCGGACGTCCCCGTCCGGACCCGCTCCTTGATCTTGTCGCGCAGCGTCCGGTCCTCGAGGATCAAGAGGTGGGCGTGGAAGATGGCGCCCTCCTCCTTGGAGAGCGCCCGGGTGACCTGGTCCCGGAGGGCCTCGACCTCGGCCACGCTCGCCTCCACCGCCTTCTCGAGCCGGGCCATCTCCTGGTCGGGGTCCTCCGGGGCGTCGTCCGGGGGCGGCTCCAGGCCGAGCTCCTCGGCCAGGGGATAGGCCGTCCCCCGGGCATAGCCCGGCGAAACCGCGATGCCCCGCAGGAACGCGGCGGCCGGGGGCGGCGCGGGAGGCTCGGACGCGGCCCGGGCCCGGGCGTCGAGGAGGCTCGCGTTGGCGATCAACGGCGCCACCTGGCTTGCCGCCGTGACCAGGAGCCGCACCTCGTCGGGCGTGAACCGCCTCGCCTCGGCGGTCTGCACCGCCAGAACCCCGATGGGCTGGCGCCGGTGGATCAGGGGCACGCCGAGGTACGAGCGGAACCTCTCCTCGCCGATGCCCGGAAAGAACTTGAACCGCGGGTGCCGGTCGGCCTTCTCCTCGTTCACCGGAAGGCCGGTCTCGAAGGCGAGCCCCGTGAGCCCCTCGTTCACCCCCATCCGGATCCGGCCCACGGCCGATCGGTCGAGGCCATGGGTCGCCCGCAGCACGAGCTCTCCGTCCTCGTGGAGGTACACGGAACACACCTCGACCCCCAGGCGTTCCCGCAGGAGCCCGGTGATCGCGTCCAGGGTTTCCCTGAGGTCGTGGCACGACACCACGATGCGGGAGAGGTCTTCCAGCAAGATGAGCTTTTCGCTTTCGGTGACCACTGGGTCTCGGTCCTCTTGTTGCTCTCGTATGGTGTCAGGTCTTCTCTTTTGTCTACGACTTATTGCAGCGGCCAATGTTTGGGTCCACTGACCTCCACGCTCTGGGCTTCCTTTCCGGGTTCCTCCGAGCCGACGCAAGGGGCGGCGGCGCCCCTGCCGGTTGCCGGGCCGGGGGATTCAACCCCGGCGGCCAGGGGCCCGGGCGGCCTATCTCGAGATGCAAGATCGGGTCCCTTGGCGCGGCTTCCGCCCGTGGGGCCGCCCACGGCCCCGGTTCCGGGTGGCCGTCTTCCGGTCAGGGAGCGGGGTGGGCGATTTCGCGCAGGAGCCCCTCCAGTTCCCGCGCCGTGTGGGGTGCCCGCCGGGGATCCCGGCGAAGCTCGTCCCGAAGCCTCGCCAGGTCCTCGGGGGTGTCCACGTCGGGCAACGCCGGGAATCGGGTGACCCGAAATCCGGCTCCTTCCAACGCCTCGATCGTTTGGGAAAGGACGGCGGGCGTCGACCAGGCGATGCCCCGGAACGCGGCGGGGCAGGGGGAGCCCAGGGCCAGGGCCACGTAGCCCCCGTCCTCGGCGGGGATGACCGAGGCGGTCCGGGGGGTGCCGGCGGACGCAAACAGCCGGCCCAGGTGCTCCACCCCGAGGAACGGGCAGTCCGTGCCGATCACCCCCACGGTCCGCGCCCCTTCCCGGAACGCGCGGGCGGCGGCTCGCTCCAGGCGGTCCCCGAGATCGCCCGTTCCCTGGGGCCAGACCTCCCGGCCTCGGAAGGCGGGATGGTCCGGGTCGCCGTCCACGACCCATGTGGTGCGGCCCCCGGGCCACGACCCCACGGCGGTCGCCACGTCCCGGAGCATCGCGGCATACAGCCGCGCGGCCCCTGTCGCCCCGAGGAGCGGTATGGTCCGGGTCTTCACTTTTGTTGGTTGTGGTTCTTTTGCAAAAACCAAAAGATGCAACATGGCCTAAGGAGAATGTTTCCTGAGTACACGGAGTCCGGTGCAGCCCCGACGGCTCTTCGTCCCCGACGGGGGCGCGTGCTATCCTACCGGCTCTTTTCGGAAGGGGCCAGGAGGCGCCATGGAACGGGCCGGAGAATCGCGCAGGGAAGAGGGCCGCCGGATCGCCCGGGCGGCCGGGATCGTGTCGGCGGCCACCGGTCTCTCCCGGGTGCTCGGGGTGGTCCGCGACGTGGTGCTCGCCTGGGCGTTCGGGGCCGGCGGGGCGCTCGACGCCTTCTTCGTGGCGTTCCGGCTGCCCAACACCCTGCGGCGGCTCTTTGCCGAGGGCAGCCTCACGGTGGCCTTCGTGCCGGTGTTTGTGGAGGTGACCGAGCGGGAGGGGAGGGCCGCTGCCGGTCGTTTGGGGTGCCGGGCCTTGACACTTCTGGGGATCGTACTGGCCGGCGTGAGCGCCCTGGGTGTGGCCGGCGCCCCCTGGATCGTGCGGGCCACGGCGGCCGGGTTCGGCCGGGATCCGGCCAAGTTCGCCCTCACCGTGGAGCTCACCCGGTGGGTGTTTCCGTACATCGGGCTCATCGGGCTCACCGCTCTGGCCGGCGGCATGCTCAACGCCTGGGGGGTGTTCGGCCCCCCCGCGCTCGCGCCGGTGGTGCTGAACGTGTGCCTGATCGGCGCCGCCCTGGGGCTGGCGCGGCTCCTGGATCCGCCGGTGCTGGCCCTGGCGGTGGGCGTGCTCGCGGGCGGGGTGTGGCAGTTGGCGCTCCAGGTGCGGGCCCTGGGGCGGCTGGGGTTTCGGTTTCGGCCGGCCTGGGCACCGGGCGACCCCCACATCCGCCGGATCGTGCGGCTCATGGGCCCCACGGTGTTCGGGGTCGCGGTGTACCAGGTGAACATCCTGGTGAGCACGTTCCTGGCGTCGTGGCTCCCCGACGGCAGCGTGTCGTACCTCTACTACGCCGAACGGCTGTTCCAGCTCCCCCTGGGGCTTTTCGCCGTGGCCATCGGCACGGCCTCGCTCCCCAGCCTGAGCCGGCTCGTGGCCCGGGGCGACCGGGAGGGGTTCCGGAGCACCCTGGAGGAGGCCCTGGCCATGACCGCGCTCGTGGTGCTGCCGGCCGGAGCGGGGCTGGCCGTTTTGGCGGGTCCCATCGTGGGGGCCCTGTTCGGCCGGGGGGCCTTCGACCCGGCGAGCGTGGAGGCCACCGCCGGGGCGCTGGTGGCCTACGCGGCGGCGCTGGCCCCCGTGGCGGCCGTGCGGGTGTTGGCCCCGGCCTTCTACAGCCTGGCCGACACGAAAACCCCGGTGAAGGCCTCGTGGTGGGCGTTCTGGGTGAACCTGGCGGCGAGCCTGGCCCTCATGGGGCCGCTCCGGCACGTGGGGCTGGCGCTCGCCACCGCGGTGTCGAGCGCCTTCAACGCGGGGTACCTGGCCTGGGCCTTAAGCCGCCGGGGCGAGGGACTGCGGCTGCGGGCCCTGGGGCGGCGGCTGGGCCCGATGGCCCTGGCCGCGGTTGGCATGGCGGGGTTGGTCGCCGCGGGGCGGCCGTGGCTGCCGGCCGGGGGGATCCTGGGGCTCTTAGGGGTGCTCGGGCTCGTGGCCGTCGGGGTCGGGGCCTACCTCGGGCTCGCCCGGGCCCTCGGGGTCCGGGAGGTGGCCATCCTCCTCGGGGTGGTCCGACGGCGTCTCGGCCGGGCCTGATCCTCGCTTGGCCTCCTGCCACAGGACCTCGAGTTCGTCGAGCGAGGCCTCGGACGGCCGGCGGCCCCGGGCGGCCAGCGCGGCCTCCACCGCCGCGAACCGGCGCAGGAACTTCTCCACCGTGCCGTGGAGGGCCTGCTCGGCGTCCACCTCCAGGTGGCGGCCCAGGTTCACCAGCGCGAACAGGAGGTCCCCGAGTTCCTCGGCCGCGGCCGCGCGGTCGCCCTCGGCCATGGCCCGGCGCAGCTCGCCGAGCTCCTCGTCCACCTTTTCGAGCACCTCGTCGGCTCGGCTCCAGTCGAACCCCACGCCGGCCGCCTTTTCCGAGACCCGGCGGGCCCGGTGGAGGGCCGGGAGCCGGCGGGGCACGCCCTCGAGGGTGCCCCGGTCCCCCTTCTCCTTCGCCTTGATCCGGGCCCACGAGGCGGCCACCTCGTCCGGGGTGTCGGCCCGCGCCTCCCCGAACACGTGGGGGTGGCGGCGCACGAGCTTCTCGCAGATCTCCGTGAGGCTGTCGGCCACGGTGAACCCCCCCTCCTCCCGGGCCATCTGGGCCAGGAGCGCCACCTCCAGGAGCACGTCCCCGAGCTCCTCCCGAAGCCCGGCCCGGTCGCCCCGCTCCACGGCCTCCTGGACCTCGTAGGCTTCCTCCACCAGGTAGGGGGCGATGGTCTCCGGGGTCTGCTTCCGGTCCCAGGGGCACCCGTCGGGCGCCCGGAGCCGCTCGACGATCTCCAGGAGCCGCAGGAACCGCTCCGCCGTGTCGTCGGGAAGGGGTAGGGACATCGGGGGCCTCCTTGGGGTAAAGTGCGGCCGGTAGTCTAAAGGCTGGGAGGCTGGGAGGCCAGGAGGCTGGAAGGCCGATGACGCGGGATGCGACCCGCCGCCCGGTCAGCGGCTGCGGTCCCTGGCCCGTCCTAACGTCCTCACGTCCCAACGTCCTCACGTCAGACCGGAGAGGCCCATGGCCGATTTCCTTCAGACCGGACCCGTCACCACGATCCAGGCCCTCACGGGCCACGACCCGGCCCGGTGGGAGACCGCCCTCGGCGAGGCGGCCCGGAGCCGGCCGGTGGCCCTCGTGCTCCCGTGCCTCTACTCCGAGTTGGCCGGGCCGGCGCTGCCGCGCATCCTGGAGCGGCTCGAAGGGGTGGGGTATCTGTCCGAGATCGTGGTGACCCTGGGCGTGGCCGACGAGGCCCAGTTCCGCCACGCCCGCCAGGTGTTCTCGCGGCTCCCCGGCCGGGTGCGGATCGTGTGGAACGACGGCCCCCGGATCGCGGCGGTCAAGGAGCGCATCCGGCGGGCCGGGTTCACCCTGGGCGAGCCGGGCAAGGGGCTCGCGGCCTGGATGGCCTACGGGTACCTTCTGGCCGGCGAGCGGCCCCCGGCGGCCATCGCGCTCCACGACACCGACATCGTGACCTACGAGCGGGAGCTTCTCGACCGCCTGGTCCTGCCCGTGGCGCACCCGGAGCTCGGGTACGCCTTCGCCAAGGGGTACTACGCCCGGGTGACCGACCGGCTCCACGGCCGGGTCTGCCGGCTCTTCGTGGGGCCGCTCCTCGAGGCCGGTTCGCGGCTGGTGGGCGATCACCCGCTCCTCCGGTTCCTCCGGGCGTTCCGCTACCCCCTGGCCGGGGAGTTCGCCATGGAGGCCCGGCTGGCCCGGGAGGCCCGGATCCCGGGCGACTGGGGCCTCGAGGTGGGGACCCTGGTGGAGGCCTGGCGGATCGCCGGGGAACGGGGCGCCTGCCAGGTGGACCTGGCGATCCCCTACGACCACAAGCACCAGGCCACGGGAGAGGGCGGGGCGCGGCCCGCGGGCCTCGTGCGCATGGCCCGGGAGATCGCGCTCACGCTCCTGCGGGCCCTGGCGGAGGAGGGGGTGGTGCTGGGGGAGGGGGAACTGCGGGCGCTGCCCCTGGCCTACCGCCACCAGGGGCGCGAGGCGGTCCGCCGGTACGCCCACCTGGCCGCGGCCAACGGCCTGGGTTTCGACCGCCGGGCCGAATTGGGCCTCGTGGATATCTTCGCCGCGGTGCTCGAAGACGCCGGCCAGGGGTTCCGGGAGGACCCCGCGGGGACCCCGCCGATCCCCTCGTGGGCCGAGGTGCTGGCGAGCGTGCCCGACGTGGGCCCGATGCTCCGGGAGGCGGTGGAGGCCGACGGGGAGGTCGGAGGGGGGTAACCGCGGCGGGTGGGCGTTGGGGGGCCAGGGGAGAAAGGTGTTCGACGGTTCCTGGGAGGGGGCGCTTGTGCCCGTGGCCGCTGCCCTACGCCGTTTCGTCCACCAGGAGCCCGAGGTGGGAACGGAGGCGGGCGAACCAGCGGGGCAGGTCCGCGGGGTCGAGGGGGGCGGAGGGCAGGGGGGAGGGCAGGGCCCCGGGGAGCCCCGACAGGGTCAGGAAGAGAGAGCCCTCCTCCTCGGCGAGGTGCACCCGCACCCCGGACCCTTCGGCCTCGAGGTCGCGGTTGAGCTCCTCCACCGCCTCGGCCAGGGCCTCCTCCCAGGCCGCCCAGCGGTCCGCGGCCTCTTCGCCGCCTTCTTCCCCCCGCTCCTCGCGGCGCCGGCGGAACACCCGGATCCGGGTGCCGCCGGGCTCCACGGGCCGGGGGGCTGCGGTGCCGTACACGTAGGGGTAGTCGGGCATGGCGGTATTCGGTGCGAGAAGGCTGGAAAGCTAGAAAGCTAGAAGGCTAAAAGCCCAGTCATCCCATTGTCGTGGCAGGGAATTCCCCTGCGGTGACGACCTCATCAGGGCCGGAGTGTAACGCACCAAATCGGGCCCATCCTGTCCTCTGTCCTCCGAATTCCGACACCCGATCACCATACTGCGTTGGGGAACGTGCAGGTGGCAAAATCGCGGCCGACGAATTTGTACATCTGGGGGGCCATCCAGCGCCGGCCCAGCACCCCGTCGTGGATCGCCCACGACCGGCCCCGGATCGTGTCGGCCATCCAGGGCATCCGAAACGGCCGGGATCCGTCCATGCGGGCCCGGAGCACCCCCCCGGGCAGAAACTGCCGGTGGATCCACTCCATGTCCTCCTGGCCCGAGGCGTAGGTGAACCCGTACTGCTCGTACTTGATGGCGTTGTGGTACGCCAGGGGCGCCACGTAGAGGATCTCGACGCCGAGGAACCGGCAGAACGCCTCGACGTTTGCGATGAGGTGCCGGAACATCCGCAGCCCCGGCCGCACCTGGTTCGGGGCGAGGCCGGCCGCCAGCGCCCGGATCTCCTCCCGGAGGTTGCGCACCGTCGAGCCCAGGGGAATCGGGTTGCCCTTCGGGTCCCGGTCCACGTGGAACCGGGGGCCGTGGATGTCGTTGATCACGATCCACGAGGCCTCGATGTGGCCCAGGTAGGTATCCGTGAGCTCGAGGGTCAGGGCCGGGTCTTCACATTCTATCTCCGGCCACACCTCGATGCGCACCGCGTTTTCCCCGGGAACCTCCAGACACCGAAAAGTCCCATCTGGTCCCTCGGACCACCTCTCCGGCAGCGCAAGCCCGTAGTGCCGGAGCAGCGGCTCGGGTACCACCCGGGCCAGGGCCCGGTGCCGCTCCTCGGGCGGGGCCTCCCAGAGGTCCCGGATGCTTCGCGGTCCGCCCCGGTCGGGTGCCGTGCCCGTGTGCCCACCGCCCATGGCCCGCTCCCCTACCCCGTGGGCGAGGAAGGCTCCGCCGACGCCGCCGGAAACGACAGGCGGAACCGGGTGCCCTCACCGGGCCGGGAGAGAACCTCCACCCCGGCCCCGCAGGCCTGGGCCAGGCGGTGGGTGAGCGCGAGCCCGAGACCCATCCCCGGTGTCTGTCCCGCGGATTTCCCCCGCCGGAACGGCTCGAACAGGTGGGGGAGGTCTTCGGGGTCGATGCCGCGGCCGTTGTCGGCGACCTCCAGGACCACCCGGTCGCCCTGGGGCTCGAAGGCGATCCGCGCCCAGCGCTCCGGCTTGGAGGGGTCGGCGTAGCGGATGGCGTTGGCCAGGAGGTTCTGGACGATCTGGAAAAGCTTCGCCCGCTCGCACCGGATCGGGGGGGCGCTCCCCGGCAGCTCGATCCGGACCCCGGCCTCGTCGGCCTCTGCGGCCAGGTGCTCGGCCGCGAGCCGCACGAGGGGCAGGGGGTCGAGGTCGTGGAGCTCCCCGGCGGGCCGGCTGGCCCGGGAGAGCTCCCGCAGGCCGTCCACCATCTCGTTCAGGAGATCCGCCGAGGTCCGGATGCGCTCGAGGAACATGCGGTGGCGCTCGTCGAGCTCGGGGCCGGCCGAGCGGGCGAGGAGGTCGGCGAATCCCTTCAGGCTCACCAGCGGGGTTTTGAGGTCGTGGGCGAGCCGCGAGGCGAAGGCGTCGAGCTCCCGGTTCCGCTCCTCCAGGAGCCGCTGGCGCTCCCTCGCCCCGGTTTCGTCGATGAAAACCTCGATGCACCCGAGGTACCGGCCCCCCGGGCCGCGCACCGGCCCCACGGTGCGCACGAGATGCCGTCGCTCGGGCCGGGCCACCTCGACGGCCTCGCTCCAGGAGTCGAGGGAGCAGGCCTCGGGGTCGGCCGGGTTCTGGAGGATGCCCCGGGGGTCGGCGAGGTTTCGGCTGAGGGCCTCGGCCAGCTCGGCGTAGGGCCGGCCCACGAAGGGGCGGGGGTCCACCCCGAGGAGGGTCTCGATCCGCCGGTTGGCGAACCGGACCCGGCCCTCCACGTCCACGAACACGATGGCCGCCGGCGAGGCGTTCAGCAGGCTCGCCAGCACCGCGGCGTACTCGTCGCGCTCCCGGCGGGCCGTCTCGGCCAGGGTGACGTCCTGGATCATGACGCACAGGTACCCCTCGCCCGGGGCGACGGTCACCGGGAACGCCACCCCGCTCAGGATCCGTACCGGGCCCCGGAGGCCGGCCCGCACGGGGTCCCAGGGAAAGGGCGGCAGCTCCACCCACTCGCCCCCCCGGGCCCGTTCGAGGAGGTGGCGCACCCCGGCCTCGGCCAGTTGGGGGTCCTCGAAGGGCCGGTAGCGTCGCAGGCGCTCCAGGTCCTCGGGGTGGGACTCCATGCGCTCCAGGGCCGGGTTCCAGCGGATCGGCCGGCCTCCCTCGTCCAGGATCAGGATGGCAAAGGGGTTGTTGGTGAGGAAACTTTCGAGGAGCACCTCGGCCCGATGCCGCTCCTCGGCCAGCCGGGCCTTTTCGGCGGCGCGGCGGATCCGGCGGGCCAGGTCGGCCGGGTTGCGGAGGGCCACCTCCTTGGTCACGTAGTCGGCCACGCCCTCGAGGAACGACTGGCGGGCAAGCTCCTCGCTGCCGTGGTTCGTCACCAGGAGGAACGGGGCCGAAAGCGCCTCGGCCCGGGCCCGGCGCAGGAGATCGAGCCCCGTCTCGCCCCCCAACCAGAAGTCGCACAGCACCACGTCGGCCCCCCGGTCCCGGAGGTGACCGAGGGCCTCCTCCACCGACCCGGCCTCCGCGAACCCGAGCTCCG
>NZ_BAAHFQ010000067.1:0-17061 GCF_054681715.1 Deferrisoma sp. | reverse complement strand
TGTCCCACCACCTCGTCGGCCTGGTCGGTGCCCACCCCGAGGCGCCGCAGTTCGTAACGGTAGGGCCGCTTGGCGCCCGGGATCCGTGCCACCAGCGTCACCTTCACCTCGAGGAGGTTCTCGAAGCCGTACGGCGTGCGGGCCTCCCGGAGCTCGACCACCACCCCGTTGGGCCCCTGGATGGTCTCGATGAGCTTCTCGTTCATGCGCCTTCCGGGATGATCTCGGTCCAGCCGTAGGGGTCTTCGGCTTCCCCCCACTGGATCGCCGTGAGGCGTTTGTAGAGCTCGGTCGTCACCGGGCCGGCCTGGCCCCGGGTGCCGTACACGAACTCCCGGTCCCGGTAGGTCACCGACTCCACCGGGGTGATCACGGCCGCCGTGCCGAGGCAGCCCGCCTCGTCGAAGGTCCCCAGCTCGTCCACCGACACGGGCCGCTGCTCCACGGCGAGGCCCATGTCCCGGGCGATCTGCTGGACGCTCATGTTGGTGATGCTGGGCAGGATCGACGGGCTCGCAGGGGTGATGTAGGTGTTGCCCCGGATGGCGTAGAAGTTGGAGGAGCCCGATTCGTCGATGTACTTCTTCTCCCGGGCGTCCAGGTAGAGCACCTCGGAGTAGCCCTTCTCCTTGGCCCCCATGGTGGCCCGCATGCCGGCCGCGTAGTTACCGCCGCACTTGATGTCGCCCACGCCCCCCGGCGCCGCCCGGTCGATCTCCTCCTCCACGATAAGCCGCACCGGTTCGAATCCGGCCTTGTAATACGGGCCCACCGGGGTCACGAACACCAGGAACAGGTACTCCCGGCTCGGCTTCACCCCCACCTCGGCGCTCGCCCCCAGAAGGAGCGGCCGCACATAGAGGCTGGCCCCGCTCCCGTAGGGTGGCACAAACCGGCGGTTCGCCCGCACCACCCGGTGGACCGCCTCCCGAAACAGCTCCACCGGCACGGGCTCCATGAGGAGCTTCCGGGCCGAGCGCTGGAAGCGTTTCGCGTTCTCGTCGAGCCGGAAGGTCTGGATCCGCCCGTCCGGCCGCTCGAACACCTTGAGCCCCTCGAAGATCTCCTGGCCGTAGTGGAGGCATGTGGCGGCCATGTGGAGGGTCACGGTCTCGTCGGCCGTGAGTTCCCCTTCCGTCCAGGCGCCGTCGCGAAACCAGTACCGGATGTTGGCGTCCGTTTTGTGGTAGGCAAAGGGAAGGTGGGCGAAATCCAGATTCGCTCGTTCCATGATCGCCTCGCTGGGTTTGATGGTGTAAAAAAAGTGTTTGATGTCAGATCTTAGCCGGGCGTGTTCCCGGGCACAACCCGTCCCTCAGCCCCCATCGCCGGCCGGAAGGCGCTCCAGGAGGGGGAGGGTGCGGCGGATCTCGTCGAAGATGAGCGCGGAACTCATGGTGGCCATGGCCACCGCGTCCACCTCGGGGTCGAAAGACAGGTCCTTTAGGGTCCTGCCCCGGAGCCGGCCCTCGAAGAACCGGTTGTCCTCGGGGGACCAGGGCTCGTTTCCGTATTTCGTCACATGGATCGGCTCGAACCCGAGGATCTTCCCGCTCCGGTCGAAGGCGAACAGGAAGTGCACGGCCTCGCACACCTCGCATACGGGCGGGCGGCTCGCGAGCTTGGCGAACACCGGGAGGCGTCGCCCCCCGGAGACGGCCTGGTAGAGCCAGACACCGTTCCCCAGGTCGAGTTCCACCGCGTCGACCTCGGTCTCGCCGGTGGCCCGCCGGAAGAGTTGCCGGGCCCGCTCGCGCACGCCGAGGGCGTCTACGGGGAGGACCAGGGTGGGGTCGCTCAGGGGAATGCCCGGGTCGTTTTGCGCGAGGGCCGTCTCCGGGTTCGCCAGCAGCGCAAGCCCGTGGGCTAGGAGTTCCCGGCTCTGCTGGACCCCAAAGGAGTACCGGGCCAGGAGCCATCGGCCATCTCTGCGCACGAGGAACACGGTGAACGGGGTGCGGCCGGCCCCGCCCACCCGGCGCCACTGGTCGAACTGGGGATCCGCCGTGATGGGGTAGGTGAGGCGGCGCTTTTTCCGATACTTCCCGAGATACTTCGGCTGGTTCCCCGCGGCGACCGCCAGGAGCCGCACCCGGTCCCGAAGGCCCCGCCGTCCGAGCTCCTGGTAGAACGCCTCGACCTCCCGCACCTGCCGCTGGCACGGCACGCAGGATTTGTTGAAGAACTCGAGGACGAGCACCTCCCCGGGGATGTCCGAGAGGCGCACCGGGCCGTCCCGCCGGGGAAGCCCGAGATGGGGGTAATCTTCCGGGGCGAGAAGCCCGTAAAACTCGAGGTCCGGAAAGGGATCCCCCGGCTTGAGGCGCACCTGGCCCGGGGCGTCGGCCGCAGGGGCCGGAGCCGTGAGGGCGTAGGCGACGAGGAGAATGAGCGCCAGCCGCTTCATCGTGATCGTCCCTGACGATACCCTGCGGTGGGGTGGGCCCGCGGAGAAACCGCCGGTACACTACCTTCCGGGCGGTTGGTGAGTCAAACTGCGTTCGGGGGGAAAGCCGATTTGGGTGGCCGAAGGGGCGGCGCGCCAGCGACGAGGAGTGACCCATGGACCCGAACACGTTGGAAACCGAGCTGCGGGCCCTCCGGGAGAAGGTCGAAGCGTTGGAACTCCGGGTGGCGAGGCTGGAGGGGGCCGCTCCGCAACGGCCCGCCGAGCCCCGGGAGCCGGCCCCTGTGCCGGATGCCGTGGGGGAAGGCGAAGGGCGGTTGGGGGGTACGCTCCAGAGGGCGGCCCTGGTGTGCTTCGTGCTCGCGGTGGCGCTAGTGCTCCGGACGGCCACCGAGGCGGGGTGGGTCGCCGGCCGGGCGGGGGCCTGGATCGGGGTCGCGTACGCGGTGTGCGTGGCCGCGGCGGCGGGGTGGGCCGGCGCCAAGGGCAAGAAGGGAGCCGGCACGTTCCTCGCCGCCGGGGCGGTTACCGGGTCGGCCGCCGTGTTTGAGTCGGTGACCCGGCTCGGGGTGATGACATCGAATGAGGCGTTTGTCGCCTCGTCGTTCTTGGCCCTCGCGGTGGGCGCAGCGGGGCGCCTCGGCCAACTAGCGGCCGGGGTGGGGGTGGGCCTTGTGGCCGTGCTGGGGGCGGTGTGGCTCCTTCCCCGGCCGCCGGACGGCCGGATGCTTCTCGTGGCGGCGTCGGCTGCGACGTGGGCGGCGGCCCACCTGGCCGAGCCCGTCGGGGGGCGGTGGCTACGGGCGCCGGGGCTTCTCGGGGTGGCCGCCGCCGGGGCCTTGGCCGGCGAGGCGGACGGGCGGGGAGCCTTCTGGGCGGCGGCCGGGCTCGGTCTGATCCCCCTCGCAGCCGCCCTGGCGGACCGGGCGAGGGGCAAGACGAGGGCCTGGGTGGCGCTGGAACTGGCCACGGGCGTCGGGGCGGCTTATGTTTTGGCCCGATTGGCGGGGGCGGGCGCCCCGGGGGCGGCCTGGGTCGGGGGGGCGGGGGTGATCTTCCTGCTCGGCGCGGCGGTGGACCCGGTCTTCGCCCGCTCGGTGGCCCCGGCCGGGGGGCTGGCGGCCGGCCTGGGGGCAGGGGCGCTCCTGCCCGGGTGGTGGGGCCCGGCCCTGGGAATGGCCGGCGCGTTGGTGGCCTTGGATCGCTCCGATCGGTGCCGGGAGGCTTCGCTGCGGGTCGCGGCCTACCTCCTGGCCGTGGTGCCGGTGATGCTCGTCCTCCTGGGAGGCACGGCCCGGGGCCCGGGGCAGGCGCTCGGGGCCGCGGTGGCCGCCGGGTTGGGATGGGCGGTCCACCGGCGGTGCCGCCGAACCCCCCCGCCCTCGGGGTCGATCTATTTCGACCGGATCGACCGGTCGGACGATACGGCTTCGATCGTGCTCCTTTCGGCCCTGGGCGCGGCGTTTTTCTCGGCCCGCATCCTCGCGCGGTGGATCTGGCCGGGGGCTGGGGCCGGGGCCCTCGCGGCCGCCGACACGGTGCTCCTTTCGGTGGCTGCGGCGCTCCTGTGGATCGGGGGAACGAGGCGCCGGGACAAGGAACTTCGGGCCGTAGGGGGGCTCGTGTACCTGGCGGCCGGAGCCAAGGTGTTCGTGTACGACCTTTTCTGGGTGGGCGGGTTCTCCCTGGTCGTTTCCGTGCTCGTCTACGGTGTTTCAGCGGCCGCCGGGGGCTTCCTCGCGGGCCGATCCCGGGGGCCGGACGCGAAGGGTGGGCGGGACGCGTAGCCCAAGTAACCCCGGTCGCCGATCGCCGGTGCCTTGGCCCCGACCGCGACCCCGTGTGGCCGAAAGCGAAGCGTTCTTGTTCTTGCGAACAGGCCCCCTCACGGCCCAGAGGAGCGTCTCGTGGCTTCAGCTTGGCGCCTTGGCCGTCCGGCGGCCGAGGCCCTTTGGGGGGGTGCGGAAATCTCGCGCGCAGTCTGGGAGAGCGGGGTTTCAGCTTTCCGGCCTTAGAGCCTTCTAGCCTTCAAGCCGACGACGGAGGTGTACCATGCGCTGCGATCGTTGTCAGAAGGACGTTCCCGCCGAGACCCTCGTGGAGCAGGGGAGCCAGAAGGTGTGCGAGGACTGCCTCATGGATCTCCTGAGCCCGGCCAAGGCCTGCGACCCGTGGGCCGTGCGGCACGCGAAGAGTTCCCTGGGGAGCGACCCCGTGGCCGCGCTCCAGGGGGTGGAGCGCAGGCTCTACGACCTGGTCAAGAAGAGGGGGCGGGTGCCCCGGGACGAGGTGCCGAAGCTCCTGGGGGTTTCCCCGGCGGAGGCCCAGCGGGCGCTCGCGACCCTTCGGCACATGGAGCTCGTGCGGGCCGACAAGGGCTCGGGCGGCCGGGTGGACCTGGTCCTTTTCCAGGAGCCCCACCGGGCGGCCGGGGCCGGTTGATCGGCCGGCGGCCCTCCGGTAGACTCCGGCCATCCCCGCGCCAGGAGAGAACCCCATGGCCGTACTGGAAATCCTGACCTTCCCCCACCCGGTGCTCCGGCAGCGGGCCCAGGAGGTGGAGCGGATCGACGAGACGATCCACCGCCTCGTGGAGGACATGACCGAGACCATGTACCGCGCCCCGGGCATCGGCCTGGCGGCGAACCAGGTGGGGGTGCCCCAGCGGGTCATCGTGGTGGACCTTTCGGCCGGGGAGCGGCCGGACGAACGGATCGTGGTGGTGAACCCCGAGATCGTGTGCCGGGAGGGCAAGGTCCGGATGGAGGAAGGGTGCCTGTCGGTCCCCGACCTCCGGGACGAGGTGACCCGGTGCAGCCGGGTCGTGGTGCGAGGCCTCGACCTCGAAGGGAAACCCGTCGAGATCGAGGCCGAGGACCTCCTGGCCGTGGCGTTCCAGCACGAGATCGATCATCTCGACGGGATCCTCTTCATCGACCACCTGAGCCAGCTCAAGCGAAGCCGCTACGTGGCGCGCCGGAAGAAGGAACTCCAGGCGGCCAAGGCCGGAGGGTAGAGGGTGGCCGACCCCGGACCGGTCGTGTTCCTCGGCACCTCGGCCTTCGCGCTCCCGGCCCTGGAGGCGCTTCTGGCGGCCGGGGAGCGGGTGGCCCTGGTGGTGACCCAGCCCGACAGGCCCCGCGGCCGGGGACGCAAGCTCGAACCCCCTCCGGTGAAGGCGCTGGCCCTGGAACGGGGCCTTCCCGTGTTCCAGCCCGAGAGGGTGAACGCCCCCGAGGCCCTGGAGCGGATCGGATCCCTGGAGCCGGAGTTCCTGGTCGTGGTGGCCTACGGCCAGATCCTGGGCCGGGGCGTCCTGGATCTGCCGCGGCGCGGGGCGGTGAACCTGCACCCGAGCCTTTTGCCGCGCCACCGGGGGCCTTCCCCGGTGGCGTGGACCATCCTCGAGGGGGACGATCGGGCCGGGGTGACCACCATGCTCATGGACGAGCGCATGGACGCGGGGCCCATCTTGCTGCAGCGCTCGTTTCCCCTGCTGCCCCAGACCACCTGCGGGGAGCTGGAGGACCTTCTCGCGCGGGCCGGTGCCGATCTGGTGGTGAAAACCCTGGACGGGCTCCGGGGAGGCCGCATCCGGCCCGAGCCCCAGGATGAGGCCCAGGCGACCTACAGCCGGCTGATCGACCGGGAGTTGCGCACCATCCGGTGGGACGAGCCGGCCCGGCGGGTGCGGGCCCGGATCCACGCCCTGTCCCCCCGGCCCGGGGCCCTGACCTTTCGCGGGGCGGGGGCCGTCAAGGTGCTGCGGGCCGGGGAACGAGACGGCGAAGGGCCGCCGGGCACGGTGGTCCGCGTCGACCGGGATGGCCCGGTGGTGGCCTGCGACCGGGGGGCGGTGGTGCTCCTCGAGGTGCAGCCCGAGGGCCGCCGGCCCATGGGCGGAGCCGACTGGGCGAGGGGAGGCGGCCCCGCACCGGGCGAGGTGTTGGGAGGCGGGGCCGGGTGACCCGGGGCGAGGACAAGCGGCTCTTCCTCGGGCTCCTCTTGGGTCTGGGACTCGTGCTCGGGGTCCTGGGGGCCGGCGTGTGGCTCGGCCCGCGCTGGTTCTCGGGGGCGGAGACCCTGTTCCTCACGGCCTTCGGGGCGGTGTTCGGGGCCGCGGCCCTGGTGGCCCTCGCGGGCATCGGGGTCGTGTGCTACGCCATCGTGTTCGAGCGGGACCTGCCCGGCACGAAACGGCTCCGGGGGCTCATCGTCAAGGGGGCGTTTCCGATCCTGATCGTGCTGGGCCGGCTCGTGGGGGTGTCGAAGGAGCGGCTCGAGAGGTCGTTCATCGCGGTCAACAACCAACTGGTGCTCCGCTCGGGCCAGAGGGCCCGGCCGGGGCGGCTCCTCATCCTGCTGCCCCACTGCCTGCAAATCGATTCCTGCGGGGTGCGGATCACAGGCGACATCCACAACTGCCGCGGATGCGGCAAGTGCCCGATCGCCGGGTTGGTGGCCATCGGGGACCGTTACGGCGTGAGCCTGAGCGTGGCCACGGGCGGAACCGTGGCGCGGAGGACCATCGTGGAAACCCGGCCCGACCTGATTGTGGCCGTGGCGTGCGAGCGGGACCTGGCGAGCGGCATCCAGGACGCCTACCCGTTGCCGGTGTACGGCATCCTGAACCGCCGGCCGGAGGGGCCGTGCCGCAACACCCTGGTGGATCTCGGAGAGGTGGAACGGGCGGTGGAGTTCCTGCTCTCCGGCCGTGCCGCCGGCCGGCAGGCCGCCGGCACGGCGTGAAACCCCTCGGTGACCTCCGCCTCCGAGGCGGGGGCCGACCGGAACGAAAAGACGCAGACCGATGACCGGTGAGCGAACCGGCCCGGACGATTCCGATCCCGGAGGACGTACGCGTATGACAAGGCCTGCCCGGCAGACCGAAGCGCCGCCCCGCGCCCCCATGGACATGGCCGCGGTGGTGCGGATGATGCGAGACGACCTGGACGCGGTGGAGCGGCAGTTCGAGCGCAATCTCGACTCCCGGGTCCCGCTCATCCAGACCGTGGGGCGGTACGTGCTCACGAGCGGGGGCAAGCGGATCCGGCCCCTTCTCCTGCTTCTCTCGGCCCGGTTGTGCGGCTACCGGGGAGAGCGGGCGGTGCCCCTCGCGTCCATCGTGGAGTTCATCCACACGGCCACGCTCCTGCACGACGACGTGGTGGACGACGCGGATCTCCGACGGGGCCAGAAATCGGCCAACACGGTGTGGGGCAACGAGGCCACGGTGTTGGTGGGGGATTTCCTGTTCAGCAAGTCGTTCGCCCTCATGGTGGCCGACGGCGATCTGCGGATCCTGCGGGCCATGGCCGACGCCACCACGGCGCTCGCCGAGGGGGAGATCCTGGAACTCCTTCGCACCTGCGACCTCGATGTCACGGTGGACGACTACCTGGAGGTGATCGTCAACAAGACGGCGGTCTTGATCGCGGCCGCCTGCGAGGTGGGGGCGCTCTTGGGCGACGCCGCGGAGGACCGGGTCACCGCCCTCCGGGAGTACGGCATGGACGTCGGGGTCGCGTTCCAACTGGTGGACGACTGCCTGGACTTCGTCGGCGACCGGGAGCGGTTCGGAAAACCCGTGGGCGCCGACCTGGAGGAGGGGAAGATCACCCTGCCGGTGATCCACGCCCTGGCCCGGGCGTCGGCCGAAGAGCGGGAGCGGGTGGCCCGGTTGGTGGAGCGGGAGTCCTTCTCGGACGCCGATCGGGCCTGGGTGCGGGAGTTCGTGGAGCGCCACGGCGGCATCGAGGCCGCCATGGCCATGGCCGGCGAGCGGATCGCCGCGGCCAAGGCCCGCCTGGGGGCGTTCCCTTCGTGCCCGGAGCGGGACGCCCTCGAGGTGGTGGCCGACTACGTGGTGGCCCGGGACCGGTAGGCTCCCCGGCGGAAAACCGCTTGCCCCGGGACGGGGTTTCCGGTATAAGGCGCAGTTCGCGCGGGCGGCGGGGGCCGCCCGCAGGTCCTTCTCCTTGCCCCCTCGGGGGCTTGACAGCCGAAAGGAGAGAGCATGGCTGACATCTGGAATCGGTACGAGTGCATGGTGCTCTTCGACCCCGACCTGGGGGAGGAGGCCCGCACGGAACTGATCCGCCGGGTCAAGGAATACGTGACCAACGAGTCCGGCCGGATCCTCAAGACCAACCACTGGGGCCTCCGGGACCTGGCCTTCGAGATGAAGGGCCGGTCCAAGGCCTACTACCTCCTCCTCGAGTTCGCCGGCCCCGCCCGGGCCGCCACCGAGCTGGACCGGCGGCTGAACCTCCTCGACACCGTCCTCAAGTTCCAGACCATCAAGCTCGACGAGCGGGTGGACCCGGCCGAACTGCCGGCGGAGGAAGTGGAGGAGATGGCGGGCGCTTCCGAGTCCGCCGCGACCTCCCAGCCCACCGGGGTGGAGGAGGAGGACGAGGACGAAGAGGCCGAGGAAGAAGACGAGGACGAGAATTAGAGGAGGCGACCCATGGCCCATCCCTATAAGCGTCGCGGCCGCCGGAAGGTGTGCCGGTTCTGTGTGGATCCCAGCATCCCGCTCGACTACAAGCACCCCGAGGTGCTCCGGCAGTTCCTCTCGGAGCGGGCCAAGATCGTGCCCCGCCGGATCTCGGGGAACTGCTCCTACCACCAGCGGGTGCTAACCCGGGAGATCAAGCGGGCCCGGAACGTGGCCCTGCTGCCGTTCACGGAGATGCCCTGAGGCCGGGGTGAACCGGTCATTGGCGGGCCCGAGCCGCTGGGCCCCCCTGGCGGGGGCCGCCCTCGGTTCGGCCGGCCTGTTCTGGCTTTCGCTCTGGGCCCCCGGGCTCGGGTTCGGCCTGGCCCTCCTGAGCCCCCTGCCCCTGGCCTGGGTGGCCCGGACCAGGGGGCCCGGCCCGGGCCTCGCCGCCATGGGCGTTGCGGCCGCGGCCTCCGCGGCCGTGGCCGGTCCGGCGGCCACGGCGCTCTACGTGGCCCAGTTCGCGGGCCCCGGCGTGGCCCTGGGGTTTTTCGAGGCGGCCCGGCGGCCGGCCCACCAGGTGGTGGGGGCCTACGTGTTCCTGGCCGCCACCGGCACGGCCGTGGCCGTGTCGGGGCTCGCCTGGGCGGCGGGCACCGGCCCCTTGGCCTGGCTCGACGCCACCATCGCCCAGACCCGGGAGGCCCTGGCCCGGATGCTCGAGGGTGCGGCCGCGGATCCCACGGCCGCCGCGGCCCTGGCCGAGGGGCTCGACCGCACGGCCGAGCTCCTGCGGCGGCTCTTCCCCGGGCTCTTCGGCATGGTCACGGCGCTCACCGGCTGGGTGAACGCCGTGTCCCTTCGCCGGGTCGTCCGGGACCCGGCGGCGGAGCCCTGGATCGAGTGGAAGGCCCCGGCCGGGTGGATCTGGGGCCTTCTCGCCGCGGGGTTTTCGGCCCTTTTGGCGGGGGGAGCCCTCGGCACCCTGGGCTGGAACGTGTTCCTGGTGCTCGCCACCGCCTACTTCCTCCAGGGGATCGCGGTGGTCCAGCACCTTTTCGTGACCCGCGGGTTCCCCGCGTTCGTGCGGGCGATCGCGTACGTGTTGGTGTTCGTACAGTTCCCGGTGATGGTGCTCGTGGCCGGCATCGGGGCGTTCGATCTGTGGTTCGATTTCCGGGCCCGCTGGGCCCGCACGCCCCAGGCCTGACCGGGGCCCCAACGGCTCAAAGCAAGTCGCGGCTTCGGACACGCGGAGGGGCTCGACCGGGGGCCGAAGACCGGCGACCGTAGACCGAAGTCCTGCGAAGGAGGCGACCGATGAAGGTGATCCTGAAGGAGACGGTTCCCAACCTGGGCACCGTGGGCGATGTGGTGACGGTGAAGGACGGGTACGCCCGCAACTACCTGATCCCCAAGGGGCTCGCGGCGCTCGCCGACCCGCGCAACGTGAAGGCCATCGAGCACCAGAAGCGGGCCCTCGAGAAGAAGCGGCTGCGGGAGATCGCCAAGGCCGAGGAGCTGGCCCAGGCGCTCAAGGGCCAGCGGCTCGTGTTCACCCGCAAGGCCTCGGACCAGCAGCACCTCTTTGGCTCGGTCACGAGCATCGACATCGAGCGGGCCCTTCAGGACAAGGGGTTCGCGATCAGCCGGAAGCAGATCGTGCTGGACCAGCCCCTGAAGTCCGTGGGCGAGTTCACGGTGCCCGTGAAGCTCCACGGCGGGGTGCGCACCGAGGTCGTGGCGGTGGTGGAGGCCGAGGCGGCCGAGGCCTAGCCTCCCCGCGCGCGCCGCGGCACCATCGGGCCGCCGGCGCCCGGCTGGCACCCGACCGGCCCGGCCCCCACCTGGCGTGGAGGGCTCGGGCCGGTTTCGTTTTGTCGTCCTCGTCGTTCCCGGAGAGCGAGGTCCATGTCCGGTTCCCAGGTGGCGGTCGCCCCCTCCAAGGTTCCCCCCCACAGCCTCGAGGCCGAGGTGGGGGTGCTGGGCGCCGTGCTGCTGAACAACGACGTCCTGCCCCAGGTGGCCGAGCTGGTGGACCGGGACGATTTCTACCGCACCGGCCACCGGCTCATCTTCGAGGCCATGCTCGACCTCTCGGAGCGGGGGGAGCCCATCGACCTCGTGACCCTGACCGAGGAGTTGCGCAAGAAAGGCGTGTTGGAAAAGGCCGGGGGCGCGGCCTACGTGGGAAGCCTCACCGACCAGGTCCCCTCGGCCCGCAACGCCGAGCACTACGCCCGCATCGTGCGCGAGCGGTCGGTGTTGCGCAAGCTCATCTGGGTGGCCACCGAGATCGCGAGCGGGGGGTACGACCCCGACGCCGACGTCGAGGACTACCTGGACCGGGCCGAGCAGGAGATCTTCAAGATCACCCAGCGCAAGATCTCGCCCTCGTTCGTCCGGCTTCGGGACGTGCTCAAGGGCGCGATGGCCAAGGTGGAGGAGCTCTACGAGCGAAAGGAGCTCGTCACCGGCGTGCCCACCGGGTTCCACGACCTCGACCAACTCACCGCGGGGCTCCAGCCCTCCGACCTCATCATCGTGGCCGGCCGGCCGGGCATGGGCAAGACCTCGTTCGTGCTGAACATCGCCCACCACGCCTCGGTCCACGAGAACCTGCCGGTGGGGTTCTTCAGCCTGGAGATGAGCCGGGAGCAGCTGGCGCTTCGGCTCCTGTGCGCCGAGGCCCGGATCGACTCCCACCGGCTCCGGCGCGGCATGCTCAAGGACTCCGACTTCCCGAAGCTCGCCCGGGCCGCGGGGGTGCTGGCCGAGGCCCCGTTTTTCATCGACGACACCCCCGGCATCTCCACCCTGGAACTGCGGGCCAAGGCCCGGCGGCTCAAGGCGGAGGCGGGGCTCGAGCTCGTCATCGTGGACTACCTCCAGCTCATGCGGGCCCGGGGAAGCTACGACGTGCGCGAGCAGGAGATCAGCGAGATCTCCCGGTCGCTGAAGGCGCTCGCCAAGGAGCTCCACGTGCCGGTGATCGCGCTCTCCCAGCTCAACCGGGGCGTGGAGAGCCGCAGCGACAAGCGGCCGCTCCTCTCCGACCTGCGCGAATCGGGCGCCATCGAGCAGGACGCCGACGTGATCCTGTTCATCTACCGGGACGACGTGTACAACAAGGAGTCGGCCGACAAGGGGATCGCCGAGATCATCGTGGGCAAGCAGCGCCAGGGCCCCACCGGCACGGTGAAGCTCGCGTTCCTAAACGAGTACACGGCCTTCGAGAACCTGGCGAAGGGGTACGAGGAGGGGTGAGCGGCGCGCCCTTTCCCTGGTTCCGTTCCCGCCCGGCGTGGTAGAGTACGCGCGGTTCGCCTGAGACCACCGTTTCCCACTATACGCGGAGGAAGACGCCCATGTTCGGAATGCCCGGGGGCTCGGAGTGGCTCATCATCCTGCTCATCGTTCTCGTGATCTTCGGCGGCAAGAAGATCCCCGAGTTGATGGGGGGGCTCGGCAAGGGGATCAAGAGCTTCAAGAAGGCCATGAACGAGCCCGACCCCATCGACGTGACCCCGGAGAAGAAGGAGGAGATCCCCCAGAACACCGGGGCCGCCGAGAAGGAGGACGAGGAGAAAAAGGCCTAGTGAGGCGTTCCCGAGATCTCGTGGTTTTCCCAAGGGGTGGGGCTGGGGGCCCCTCCTTCGCTGATCGGCCTCGCAGGGGCCGCCTCGGCGCGGTCCGCTGCGGCGCGTGAGGGCACGCGCCGCGGTCGCTCCCCTGGCGCCGGGCGGCCCGAACTGCTCGGCCGTCGCGCTTCGTCGGAACCCCCAGCCCCACCGGCGCGATTTGCATACCGCTTTGGGCGGCGGAACACTGGCCGGCGCCTAGGCGCGGCGGCGCCACCCGAGAATCCGAAGGGCTCCGTCCCGCACCGCGGGGTGGAGCCCTTCGTCGTTCGCCACCTCGGCGAGGAACGGGTCGGGCTGGGGGACGAGGAGCACCAGGGCGAGCCGGGGCGGGGCGCAGGGGTTTCGGATCACGGCCCGCTGGACGGCCGGCCGCGCGATCCACCGGGGGGCCCGGGCGAGGTGCCAGAACACGGCCTCGGGGCAGGGCCGGCGGCTGGCGAGGCCCAGCACCTCGGCCTCCCGGAGCCGGGGGTTCCGGAGGAGTTCCCGGACCACCCGGGGATCGGGGTCCGTGAGGAGCCGTTCCAGAAGGGGGGTGCGGGGGCCCCGGGCCGCGGTTTTCCGGTGGCCCAACGTGTGGGCCTCCACGGCCGGGTCGGGGGGCGGGCCGAGTTCCTCGCCCCGCCGCGGGCGGCCCGGGTGTTCGAGCACCAGCAGCGCGGCGTCCAGGTCCCGGTCCCGGGCCGCGGCCAGGAGGTCGGCCATGCGCCCCGGCCCGACGCGGCGGGCCATGCCCTCGAGGTCGGCAAGCGCCCGGAGCGCAAGGCCGGCCCCGACGTCCCGGAGGGCCGCCTGCCGGACCAGGGCGTCGAGGACCGCCGCGGCCTCGGTGGCGGGGCCGGCGCCCAGGGCCTCGGCCCACAGGGCCCGCCGGGGCCCATCCCCCTCCACCGCGACGAACCGGGCAATCCACGCCCCGACGTTCACGCCGCCCCCGCCTCGGCCTCCAGGGCCTCCAGGTCCTCGGCCGCCCGCTCCCACTCCCGGGTCAGGGTCTCCACCCGCTGGGCGAGCGCGGCCCGCTCCCGGGCGAGCTCCGCCGCCCGGTCGGAGGCGGCGTAGGTCTCGGGCCGGGCGAGGTCGGCCTCCACCGCGGCCAGCCGCGCCTCGAGCCCGGCGATCTCGTCCTCGAGCTCCCCGACCCTCCGCCGCAGGGGCGCCGTGCGCTCCCGGATCCGGCGGCGGCGCTCGGCCTCCTCCCGGCGCAGGTCCTTCTTGCTCTTGCGGCCGGTGGGTTCCGGCTTCCCCCCCGTCGGCGCCCCGGCCGCCTCGGTCTCCGCGCGCACCCGCAGGAAGTCGTCGTAGTTGCCGGGGTGGGAGTCGACCGCTCCGGCCTCCACGTAAAGGACCCGGGTGGCCACCCGGTTGATGAGGTCCCGGTCGTGGGTGATGAGGCACAGGGTGCCCTGGAACGAGGCCAGGGCCTCCTTGAGCACCTCGCAGGCCTGGATGTCGAGGTGGTTCGTGGGCTCGTCGAGGAGCAGGAAGTTCCCGGGGGCCGCGAGCATCCGGGCGAGCACGAGCCGGCTCTTCTCGCCGCCCGAGAGCACCTCGACCCGTTTCTCCACCGCGTCGTCCGAGAACAGGAACGCCCCCAGGAGGGTGCGGGCCTCGAGTTCCCCCGACACCGTGGGGAGCCGGAGGATCTCCTCGAGCACCGTGCGGCCGGGGGCGAGTTGCTCCAGGTGGTGCTGGGCGAAGTAGCCCACGGCCACGTTGTGGCCGAACCGGATCCGGCCGGCCGTGGGGGCGAGTTCGCCGGCGAGGAGTTTGAGCAGGGTCGACTTCCCGGCCCCGTTGGGCCCGATGAGGGCGACCTTTTCGCCCCGGTCGATCCGCAAGCTAAGGCCCCGGTACACGGGCCGGCCGCCGTACCCCGCCTCCACGCCCTCGAGCTCCACCACGGTGCGGCCGCTGCGCAGGGGCTGGGGGAACCGGAACCGGAAGCCGGCGGCCGCCGGCGGGGGCGGGGGCGGCGGCTCCTCCTTCTCGAGTTGCTTGAGGCGCGACTGCACCTGCCGGGCCTTGGTGGCCTTGGCCCGGAACCGCTCGACGAACCGCTCGGCCTGGGTCCGGCGCTTGAGGTAGTTCTCGTAGGCGGCCCGGGCCGCCTCCTCCCGCTGGGCCCGCTCCCGGGCGTACTGGTCGTAGTTGCCCCGGCACACCACCGCCTGCCCCCCCTCCAGGGCGATCACCCCCCCGACCACCCGGTTCAGGAAGGCCACGTCGTGGCTCACCAGGAGAAAGGCGCTCGGGCTCTCGGCCAGGTGGCCCTCGAGCCACTCCAGGCTCACGATGTCCAGGTGGTTGGTGGGCTCGTCCAGGAGCACGAGGTCGGGTTCCCGCAGAAGGATCCGGGCCATGGCGGCCCGCATCCGCCAGCCCCCCGAGAACGAGGCGAGCGGCCGGTCGAACTCGTCCTCGGAAAATCCCAGGCCCTGGAGGATCTTCTCGGCCCGGGCCCGGAGCCGATACCCGTCGAGGTGGTCGAACCGGGTCTGGAGCCAGCCGTAGCGCTCCAGGAGGGCCGGGTCGTCCGCGCCGGCTGCCAGCTCCGCCTCGCAGGCCCGAAGCTCCCGCTCCAGGGCCCGAAGATCCTCGGCCACGTCCTCCACGTACTCCCGGAGCCCGAGGTCCGGGGCGGCCGGGATCTCCTGGGGCAGGTAGCCCACCTCGAGGCCCCGGCGCCGGAGGACCCGGCCCCCGTCCGGGGATTCGAGGCCCGCGAGGAGCCGCAGGATCGTGGTTTTTCCTGCGCCGTTGGGCCCCACCAGGGCCCAGCGCTCCCCCTCGGCGATCCGGAACGTGGCCCCCGCGAGCACGTCGCGGCCGCCGTAGGTCTTCCGTAGCCCCCGGGCCTCGACGAGCACCGTCCTATCCCCCCGCCGCCCCGGCCCACACCTCGTCCACGGCCCGGCCGAGGAGTTCCAGGCCCACCGGGTCGGAGAGCCGGTGGTCGCCCCCCTTGATCAGGGTGACCTGGACGTCCGGGGTGGTGAGGGCCTCGGCGAGCCGCACCGACAGGGTCCAGGGCACCTGGTCGTCGGCCAGGCCGTGGAGGAGCCGCGCCGGGCCCTCCAGGGGCACAGGCCCGGGGAGCACCCTCCTGGTTCGGCCGTCCTCCACGAGCCGGCGGGTGATCACCGTGGGCTCGGGGCTGTAGGGGTTGGGCGCGAGAACCCGGCCCTCGGTCTCGAGGCGCCGCCGGGCCTCGGGCCCGAGGCCCGGCTCCACGAGTTCGGTCGTGAAGTCGGGGGCCGCGGCCACGGTGACGAGCCCCCGCACCCGGCCGGGCCGCTCCCGGGCCACCAGGGCCGCCACCCACGCCCCCATGCTGGAGCCCACGAGGACCACCGGCCCCTCGGCCACCCGGTCCACCACGGCGAGGGCGTCGCCGGCCCAGGTGCCCACGGTCTCGTCCTCGAACCGGCCGGTCGAGGCCCCGTGGCCCGCGTAATCGAACCGCACGAAGGCCATGCCCCGCCCCCGGCAGTGGGCCTCCAGCGCGGTGGCCTTGGTGCCGTCCATGGTGGAGGTGAACCCCCCGCAGAACACCACCCAGGGCCCCCGGCCCGGGGTGGCCCGGTAGGCCAGGCGGGGCCGCCCGGCCCGGTCGAGGAACCGGAGCTCAGAGCTCATAGAGGGTCTCGTCCACCTCGGGGGGTCGGAGCTTCTTCTTGAGGGCCTTCCAGCGGGGTCCCGCCGGCCCGCCGCCCCCGGTGAAGGGATCCTCCTCCTCCAGGATGTCCCCCATCTCCTCCTCGATCTTGTCGGGGTCCTCCCCGGCCTCCATCCGGCGGATCGCCTCCTCCATGCCGGGGCCCAGGTTCATCCCGGTGGCGTCGTAGAGCTTGCGCATGAGCCGGGCCACCTGCCGGGGGTCGTCCTCGTCGATGGAGTCGGCCTCGGCGGCCAGGCTCTCCATGGCCTGCTCGAGGCGGGTCTCGTCGATGTCGGGCAGGTCGTCCTCCCCCTCGCCGCCCGAGTCCTTGCGGCCCTTGGAGATCGCGAAGAGAGACACCTGCCGCTCCAGGTCCTCGCGGCCGCACCGGGGGCAGTCGGGCCGCCGGGCCGGGTCGGGCCGCCGGGCGAGGAAGTTGAAGATCACATGGCAGTCGGGGCAGTAGAACTCGTACACCGGCATGGTTCGTACCTCCTGGTTCCATCCCTCGGTCCGCCGTGGCCGGTCGCGGGGAGTCGGGTGGGGGCGCGGGTCCGGGAACCGGCGGCGCCCCTTCGGAGGCCCCCCGCGCTCGCCCGCGGAAGAGGGGGAATAATGGGGCGGGAGCCCCGAAAGGTCAACCGCGGGGCTCCGGGCCGGCCAGGGCCGCCACCGCGTAGGCGGCCGCGGAGAGGCCGAGGGCCCAGGCGTACCCGGCCTCCGGGGCCACGAGGCCCGCGAGGGCCGCGCCCGCCACCGAGGCGAACCCGTTCACCCCCCAGGCCCAGGGCACGAGCCGGGGGGCCCGGACCCCCACCCGGGCCAGGCCGGCGGGGAACGGGCGGCCGAGGACGAAGCCCGTGGCGGCCACGAGCGCCGTGGCGACCCCCAGGCGCGCCGGGGCCGC
>NZ_BAAHFQ010000066.1:0-17147 GCF_054681715.1 Deferrisoma sp. | reverse complement strand
CTTGGGAATCAAGAAACCGCCAGAAGTCCTTCGGATGGGCTGAGGACCTACATACACGCCGGGAAGGCGCACTTCGAGCTAACCGCCCGAAGTGTATCGCTTTTCCGGCTTCTTTGTGACTAGGTGGTGTCAAACTCGGGCGCCGGCCCCCCACCAGTTTTTTGCCTTGGGCGACGAAATCCCGGTGGAGGCACAGGTGGGCATGATGTGCGGCTGCCCCATCAAACCCGACGGGCTATGGGATGCCAACCGGTATGCGGTGAAAGCCACGGTCGAGAGGAACGGAGAACCCGTCGCGCACCTGGACCTGGCCTATGCCGGCAGCACCAGCCGGTTCCGCACAACGTATCGGCCGGAGAAACCGGGCAACTACCGCATCGTGGTGACCGCGGCGGATCCGGCCACCAACAACTTCGGGGTGGGGGTCACGAGCTTCGTGGTGACGGCGCCGAAGAAGAAGTAGAGTCCGGCCCGGGCGATTCCGGACGGCGCGGAACCGCCCGGACGCTGTTCCCGATCGGCGATCCGGTCCGACAACCCGATGAGGAGGCAGCCGTGGCATACCGAATCCGTGTTCTGTGCGAAAACAGCGTCGCGGCCCCGTTCGGCCTGGTGGGGGAACACGGCTGGGCCGCCTGGGTCGAAACGCCCGACGGGGAGTGGCTGTTCGACACCGGCCAAGGGGTGGGCCTGGCCCGAAACGCGTCGGCGCTGCGCATCGATCTCTCTCGAGCGCGGGGGATCGCCCTGAGCCATGGGCACTACGACCACACCACGGGGCTTCCCGACGCCCTTCGGTCCCGAACCCGCCCCGTGAGCGTGTTCGCCCACCCGGATGCGTTTCTCACCCGCTATTGGGTGAAGGACGGAAACCAGCGGGAGATCGGAATCCCCTTCAAGCGCGAATTTCTCGAAAGCCTCGGCGCCCAGTTCGACGTGGCCCGGGAGTTCCGGGAGATCGGCCCCGGGGTTTTCCTCACCGGGGAGATCCCACGTGTGACGGACTTCGAACCCACGGATCCCACGATGAAGCTCCCCGACGGCCCGGGGAGGTGGCGTCAGGACCCGTTGCTGGACGATCAGGCCCTCGTGCTGGACACCCCGGAGGGGCTCGTCGTGGTCCTGGGGTGCGCCCACTCGGGCCTCGTCAACACCCTCAGGCACATCCGCTCCAGGATGCCCAACCGGCCGATCCACACCGTGGTGGGGGGTACCCACCTGGGATTCGCCCAGGACCGCCAATTCGAACAGACACTGGACCACCTGGCCGAGTTCGAGGTGAAGCGCCTGGCCGCGTCCCACTGTACGGGGCTTGGGGTGGCATCTCGGTTGGCGGCCGCCCTGGGCGAGCGGTTTTCCTTTGCCGCAGTGGGGGTCACCCTGGAAGTCGGGTAGAGGCAAACGGGCGGGCGTGGTACACTCGCCCGCCCGTTTTCCTCGTCCACCGGGGTGATCCCATGAACACGGTTCGACCGATCGAGTGGACCGGCGAGGCCCTGCGGCTTTTGGACCAGCGCCGGCTCCCCACCGAGGAGATCGTCCACACCTACGCCGACGCCGAGGCCGTGGCCCGGGCCATCGAGGACATGGTGGTGCGGGGGGCCCCGGCCATCGGGGTCACGGCGGCCTACGGCCTGGTGCTGGCGGCCCGGGCCGCCCGGGCGGAGCCGGCCGAGCGGTTCCGGGAACGGGTGGAGGCCGCGGCTGAGCGGCTCGGCCGCACCCGGCCCACGGCCGTGAACCTGTTCTGGGCCCTGGACCGGATGGGGGGGGTGCTGGAACGCACATGGGCCGACCCGGCGCACTCCGCCAACGCCCTGGAGGCCGAGGCCCGGGCCATCGAGGCCGAGGACCTCGAGGCCTGCCGGGCCATGGGCCGGCTGGGGGCCGAACTCCTCCCCGACCCCTGCACCGTGCTCACCCACTGCAACGCCGGGGCCCTGGCCACGGCCGGGTACGGCACGGCCCTCGGGGTGATCCGGGCCGCGGCCGAGGCCGGCAAGCGGGTCCAGGTGCTCGCCGACGAGACCCGGCCGTTCCTCCAGGGGGCCCGGCTCACCGCCTGGGAGCTCCACCAGGACGGGATCCCGGTGACCCTGATCACCGACAACATGGCCGGGTACCGGATGAAGCTCGGCGGGGTGGACGCCGTGGTGGTGGGGGCCGACCGGATCACGGCCACGGGCGACGTGGCCAACAAGATCGGCACCTATTCCCTGGCCGTTCTGGCCCGGGAGCACGGGATCCCGTTCTACGTGGCGGCCCCCCTGTCCACCATCGACTTCTCCCTCGCCTCGGGCGACGAGATCCCGATCGAGGAGCGCGACCCCTCCGAGGTCACCCACTGCGGCGGCGCCCGGATCGCCCCCGAGGGGGTGGGGGTGTGGAACCCCGCCTTCGACGTCACGCCGGCCGGGCTCGTCACCGCCATCGTCACCGAGCGGGGGGTGGCCCGCCCCCCCTACGAGACCTCGCTCGCGGCCCTGCGGCGTTGACGCGCCGGGGCTTTGCCGGTAGGGTTTTTCGCCAACCACGGAGGCACGCCTTGTCCCGACCCCTGCGGTTTCTCCTTTGTCTGGCCGTCGCCGGGTTCCTCGCCGGGTGCTGGGGCGCCCAGCGCCTGGAGGACCTCTCCCCGGCCGAGCTCTACACCCGGGCCCAGGAGGCCGTGGAGAAGTACCGGTACGAGGAGGCCCAAGAGCTCATCGACCGGATCCGGGACGATCACCCCTTCTCCAAGTTCGCCACCGAGGCCGAGCTCCTCGAGGCCGACATGCTCTACCGGCAGGAGAAGTATGAGGAGGCGGCCGCGGCCTACCGGGGCTTCGAGGAGCTCCACCCCACCCACCCCAAGGTCCCCTACGCCCTCTTCCGCCGGGGCATGAGCTACTACGAAATCAGCGAGCCCCCCGACAAGGACCAGACCCCGACCCACAGAGCGCTTGAGGCGTTCCAGAAGCTCCTCTACGCCCACCCCAAGAGCGAATACGCGGCCGAGGCCCAGGAGAAGGTGCGGGAACTCCGGGAGCGCCTGGCCGCCCACGAGATGTACGTGGCCCGGTTCTACCTGCGCAAAAAGCGCTACGCCGCCGCCCTGGAGCGGCTCCAGGGGCTGGTGCAGGCCTACCCGGAGTCGCCCCTCCGGGACGAGGCCCTCCAACTGGCGCTCCAGATCCAACCCGAGGCGGAGCGCGAACGGGCCGAGGCCGAGTAGTCACCCGGGGACCAGGGGGGCGCGCGCAACCCGTCTCGGGGGGACGCACGCGCCCCGTGGAGGGGGTCCCCGGCGGCCCGCCATACCGAAGGGAGGTGTTCGCGTGGACTCGGCGATCGTGGAACTCACCCACCTGGGCCGCGAGGCCTTCGCGGACGGCCGGTACGACGAGGCCGAGCGGTATCTCCGAAAGCTCCTCGGCATGGGGTGCCGGTTCGCCGACATCTTCAACATGCTGGGCGCCATCGCGTTCAGCAAGGGCGACCGGGAGGGGGCCGTGGACCTGTTCCGGGAGGCCCTCGACATCAACCCCCACTACACCGAGGCGCTCCTGAACCTGGCCGTGGTGTTGAACGAACTGGGGCGCTACGACGAGGCGGCCGACGCGTTCCAGAAGGCCCGGCGGGCCTCCCGGGTGGACCAGGGCACGGTGGACCCCTACATCAAGGGCCGGCTCGCCAACCTCCACGCCGACATCGCCGAGATCTACCACAGCCTGGGCATGCTGGCCGAGGCCGAGGCCGAGTACCGCAAGGCCCTGAACCTGGGGCCCACGTTCCCCGATCTGCGCACCCGGGTGGGCGTGCTCTACCGGGACATGGGCCGGTACGAGGAGGCCATCGCGGAGTTCGAGCGGGTCAAGCGGGAGCACCCCCACTACACCGAGGCCGGCATCCAGCTCGGCATCACCCACTACAGCCGCGGGGACGTGGAGCTGGCGGTGGAGGAGTGGAACCGGGTCCTGGAGCAATCGCCCGAAAACCCCAAGGCCCTCATGTACCTGCGGCTCGCCGAGCGGGAGCAGGTGTGAGGGAGGCTTGAGAAGCTGGGAGACGGCTGGAAAGCTAGGAAGCTGGTAGGCTGGGAGGCAAGAGGGCCGAAGATCCGAACATATTTGCCCGCCCCACCCGGAAGGAGGGGCGCCATGGCGACGACGGGCTCTCTGTTGCGGGCCTGTGGCCCGGATCGCGGCGTGGACGCCGCTCCTACAGGGTCCCCGAACCGGCCGTTCCTTCCGGCCGCCCATCCCGGCGGAACCCGCCCAGCCGCCCAGCCGCCTCGCCGCCCCGCCGCCCCGCCCGCATTACCCCTTTCCGTCGGCGATGCGAAACTCCTCCTGGTGGAGCCCCGGGCGGGCTTTGAGCACGATCTGTTTCCCCAGCGTCTTTTCCAGCGCCTCGAGCCCGGTGCGCTCCTCGTCGTAGAGGTAGTGCACCACCTCGGGGTGGGCCTCCACCACGATGGTGTCCGACACGATGTGGTGGCGCCGGCGGCGGATCTCCCGGAACACGTCGTAGGCCACCGTGGCCCGGCTTCGCACGTACCCCTTCCCCTCGCAGTAGGGGCACGGCTCGCAGAGCATCCGGCCCAGGTCCTCGTGGACCCGCTTGCGGGTCATCTCCACGAGCCCCAGGCTCGAGATCTCCAGGAGATTCGTCTTCGCCCGGTCCTTCTTGAGCTCGGCCTCCAGGGTCTCGAACACCTTCCGGCGGTTCTCCTCGACCTCCATGTCGATGAAATCGATGATGATGATCCCGCCGATGTTCCGGAGCCGGAGCTGGTAGGCGATCTCCCGGGCGGCCTCGAGGTTCGTCTTGAGGATCGTCTCCTCGAGGTTTCGCTTGCCCACGTAGGAGCCGGTGTTCACGTCGATGGCCGTGAGGGCCTCGGTGCGCTCGATCACGATGTAGCCCCCGCTCTTGAGCCACACCCGCCGCTCCAGGGCCTTCGAGATCTCGATCTCGATGTCGTAGAAGTTGAAGATCGGCTCGGGCCGGTTGTAGAGCTCCACCAGGGGCCGGGCCTTGGGCACGTAGGTGGTGACGAAGTCGAGGATCTTCTTGTACTCCTCGGCCGAGTCCACCACGATCCGCTTGACCTCGGGGGTGTAGAGGTCGCGGATGGCCCGGAACGAGATGTCGAGGTCGCAGTGGAGGAGGTTGGGGGCCGAGACCCGGGCGGAGCGCTCCACGATGTCGTTCCACAGCCGGGTCAGGAACTCCATCTCGGGCCGGATCTCGTCCTCGGTGCAGCCCTCGGCCGCGGTGCGCACGATGAACCCGCCGGGGCCGGTGCGAAGCCCCGTCACCACCTCCCGCAGCCGGGCCCGCTCCGTGTCGTCGGTGATCCGGCGCGACACCCCCACGTGGCTCACGTGGGGCAGATACACCACGTGCCGGCCCGGAAGGCTCACGTACTGGGTGATCCGGGCCCCCTTGCGGCCCAGGGGCTCCTTGGCCACCTGCACCAGGATCTCCTGGCCCTCGTGGAGAAGGTCCTCGATGGGGGCCGCCGGTTTGGAGGGCCGGAGCGGCACGTCGTCGGCGTCCTCCTCCAACCCGAACAGCTCCTCGTACTCCCGCTGGTCGGAATAGACGTCTGAGACGTACAGGAACGCGGCCTTCTCGAGCCCGATGTCCACGAAGGCCGCCTGCATACCCGGCAGCACCCGGACCACCCGGCCCTTGTAGATATTCCCCACGACCCGGCGGTCCTTCACGTGCTCGATGTAGAGCTCCGTGAGGACCTTGTTCTCCAGGAGCGCCACCCGGGTGTCCTGGGGGGTCGCGTTGATCACGATCTCCTTGGAGACGCTGGGCGCGGCTTCGGTGTCGGCCATGGTCGGCTCCGCTGTGTCGGCTGGGAAGCTGGAAAGCTAGAAAGCTGGGAGGCTGGGAAGCTGGGAGGCCGGGATCCCCGGTCCCCTCCGTGTCCTCCGTGGTCCCCCCGATTCGTCACAAGAGGCGCATCCGTACCTTCACGATGCGGTCGCAGGCCCGCACGCCGTCGGGCAACCCGGCCAGGGTGTGCAGGAGGTCCTCCGGGGTCACGGCGGTGCCGCTCGCGTCGCGGCGGATCCGCACGAACACCCGGCCGCCGTCGGCCCAAAGCCCCTCCACGAACCGCCGGGCGTCCAACACCCGGTCGGCCTTGTTCTTCCGGTGCTTCACCACCGGGAACTCGGCCGCGGCCCAGAACCCTTCGATCCGCGCCGGCCACCCCCCTTCGTCCCGAACCGCCGCGTCGGCCTCGGCCGAGGGCACGACCTCGTACTCCTCCCGGGTGTTCCCGCCCGTGAGCCCCTTGGCGTCGGGGGCCAGCACCCACAGGGCGTCCACCCGCAGCCCCTCGGGCAGGTGGGCGTTCAGCCGCTCCTGGGCCTCGGCCAGGGGCGGCACGGTCCAGACCTTGACGTCGGCCAGTTCCGCCCGGCTCTCCGTGCCGAGGGGCAGGGCCGGCCCGAGCACCAGTCGGGGCTGGGGATGGAACCCTCGGGAGTACACCAGGTCCACGCCGGCGGCCCGCAGGCCCCGGTGGAGCGCGGCCACGGTCTCCAGGTGGGCCAGGAACGACGCCGGCCCCATCTTCTCGAACCGGAACCGGATGCGGGGCACCTGGGAGAGGTCCTCGGGCTCCTCCGGCCGTTCCACCGGGGGCGGGACCTCGGCCGGCGGGCTCTTCCGGGGCTTCACCGCCTCGAAATCGCACAACCCGCACCCCTGGCACGCGCCGTCCCGGCAGTCGGGGGTCGGCTCGGCCCGCAGGGCCCGCTGCCACTCGGCCCGCAGGAACGCCGGGTCCACCCCCAGATCCACCACGTCCCAGGGCTCGGGCGCGTCGGGGTCGCGCCCGGCCAGGAACCCCTCGGGATCCAGGCCGGCCTCGGCGAACGCCTCCCCCCACAGGTCCCACCGGAACTCGCCGGTCCAGGCGTCCATGCGGCAGCCCTTGCGGTAGGCCGCCTCGATCACGTCGGCGAGCCGCCGGTCCCCCCGGGCGATCACCCCTTCGAGCAGGCTCATCCGGGCGTCGTGCCAGCGCAGGTCCACGTTGCCCCGGCGCAGGCGCTCCTTGAAAAACGCCTGGATCTCCTCGGTCTCGGCGATCCCGATCTGCCGGGCCCACTGGAACGGCGTGTGGGGCTTGGGCACGAAGGTGGAGATGCTCACCCCGATCCGGCCCCGGCCCTTGGGCGCCGCCTGGGCCACCCGCCGCACCAACTCCACGATGGCCTCCCGGTCCCCGGGGGTCTCGGTGGGAAGCCCGATCATGAAGTAGAGCTTCAGGCCCTTCCAACCGGCCGCGAACACCTTGTGCACCGCGCCGAAGATCTCGGCCTCGGTGATGTTCTTGTTGACGACCCGGCGTAGCCGCTCGCTCCCCGCCTCGGGGGCCAGGGTGAACCCGGTCTTCCGCACCCGCCGGATCTCCTCGAGCACCCGGCCGTCCAGGCTGTCGACCCGCAGGCTCGGCAGGCTCACGGCCGTGCGCCTCGGGGCGTGCTCGGCCATGAGCCGCACCAGCAGGGGGCCGATGGCCGAGTAGTCGCCGGTGGAGAGCGACAGGAGCCCCACCTCGTCGTACCCGGATTCCGCCAGGCCCCGCCGCACCCCGTCGAGCACCTGCTCCGCCGGCCGCTCCCGCACAGGCCGGTAGTAGAACCCGGCTTGGCAGAACCGGCACCCCCGGGTGCAACCCCGGCACACCTCCACGGAGAGCCGGTCGTGCACGGTGCCGATGAAGGGCACCAGGGGCCGGTCCGGCGGCGGCACGGCGGCGAGATCCGGAAGCACCCGCCGCCGCACCCGCACCGGGGGCTCGAACCCGGCGAACCGGCCGGCCTCGAACCGGGGCCGGGTGCGCGCGGGCACGTACACCCCCTCCACCCGTCCCAGGGCCTCGAGCCGGGCCGCCCGGTCGGGCCCGGCGGCCTCCAGGGCCTGGGCCATCTCCACCACGGCCTCCTCCCCGTCGCCCACGAACACGGCGTCGAAGAACGGGGCGAAGGGCTCCGGATTGGCCGCCACCGGCCCCCCGGCCACCACGAGCGGGTCTCCCTGGGTCCGGTCGGCCGCCCGCAGGGGGATCCCGCCGAGTTCGAGCATGAGGAGGACGTTGGTGATCGAGAGCTCGTAGGGCAGGGTGAACCCCACGAGGTCGAACTCCCGAAGGGGCCGGCCCGACTCCCGGGTCACCAGGGGCCAACCCCGCCGGCGCAGGAGGGCCTCCATGTCCTTCCACGGGGCGTAGGCCCGCTCGGCCAGCACCCCCTCGGCGGCGTTGAGGGCGTGGTAGAGCACCGGCAGGCCCGCGTGGCTCATGCCGATCTCGTAGACATCGGGGAAGCAAAGGGCCACCCGTACCCGGGCCGCGGCCCAGTTCTGGACCACGGCCCCGACCTCCAGGCCCTCGTACCGGCCCGGCTTTTCCACCTCGAGCAGTGCGCGTCCGTATCGCATGGGGTCCTTTGCGTCGTGGTCTCCGGTCACCGGTCGCCGGGCCCCGGACGTGGGTATGGCTCCGGCGGCTAAATAGGCACGGTCCGGGGCATGGGGCCTCCTGGAGCGCCGGGCGTGGCTCCTACAGTAGCCGGATGCTGCACTCACGCACGGCCGGAAGTAGGCCCCATGCCCTGGCGACTCCCTTGCGCGCCTCTATTGGCGCGGGGTTAATATCCCCGGCACCGGGGCCGTCAATGCACCCGACCCTGGGTGCCTTGCGGTTCCCCCGCGGCCCTGAGGCCCAGGGGATCGTCGAGGAACGAGGCCTTGCACGTCGGGCACAGGAGGAATCCCTGGGACTGGTACACGTCCTTTCCCGCCTCTGGGGAATCCGCCGCGTCGATGGCCCGCATGAACGCCTCCAGGTCCTCCATCTCCCCCTGGTCGGGCAGCACGCCGTCAAAATCGGCCGTGACGTGGATCGTCACCAGGTATTTGAGGCTGCCCGCCGGCAGATCCACACCGCACCGGTCGCATCGGGCCATGGCCGCGCCTCCACAAAACGAAACCGCAAGGGGGTGGATTCAAACACACCCGGCCGCGGCCCCACAACCCGCGGGGACGCGGGGCCGGCGCGCGGGGACGCGTGTGCGGGAATCCTGGGCAGGATCGGGGTGGTTCCGGGGCCCTTTGCCGGGGGGCTCAGCCCTCGGGGTCCGAACCCCGGACCGCAAGGGTCAGGTCGTCGGGGGTGAACGGCAGGGAGCGGAACAGCTTTTCCTCGAGGCACCGGGTGCGGTCCCAGTTGGCCCGGATCCGGGCCTCGGCCTCGGCGTTTCCCTTGGCGTAGCGGTGGATCAGGTCCTCGAACCGCTCGGCCAGGCTCACCACCTCCTCGTGGCGGACCCGCTTGTCGCTGTAGTTGAGGACCTCGGCCTCCCCGACCGGGCCTTCGGGGTCGAAGGAGGCGAGTTCCACGTGCTGGCCGACCAGGTCGGCCACGGCCTCGTACCCGGCCTCCCGGAGGATCTCCGCGCCCTCCCTCGCGTGGTCCTGGAGCGACCCGAAGCACCGGGCCTTGGCCACGTCGTGGAGCACGGCCGCCGCGTCGAGCAACGCGAGGTCGAGGGATTCCTCCCCGAACCGCCGCAGCCACCCGCCGAGAACCCGGGCCACCCGGGCCACCTGCCGGCTGTGGCGCCGGATGTGGGGCGGCACCCCCCAGTCGTCGAGCAACCGCTCCTGTTCCGCCGGCGTCGGAACCGGGGGGCACCCGTCGCGCGAAGCCTCCATGCCGCCCCTACCTCTTGAGGAACTTGGCGGCCCGGGCCACCAGGGCGCCCGCGTCGAGCCCCAACCGCCGGCGGGCCTCGCCGGCCTCGCCGGCCATGCCCACTCCCTCCACGCCCACGGCCAGGAGCCGGCACGAGATGCCCCGGGTCGCGATCACGTCGGCCACACGGGCCCCGAGGCCGGTGCGCACGTTGTGGTCCTCGTAGGTGATGACCCGGCCCTTGCGCAGGTGCTGCAGGAGCTCCGGATCCTCCACCTCCAACAGGGCGCCCGGCGACGGCACGTGGAGCACGGCCGGTTCCATGCCCCGCTCCTTCAAGGCCTCCCACGCTTCGATCGCGTCCAACACCAGGGGTCCCGTGGTCAGGATGACGCCCGAATCTCCGGGCCGAATCACGTCGACCCGGCCGTACTCGAAGGTGTAGCCGCAACCGAACAGGGGCTTTCCGTCGGCGTCGAGCACCACCGGGGTCGGCCGGTCCCAGACGCCCACGACCCAGTTGCCGGGCTCGGCGAACACGGCCCGGGCCACCCGGTCGAGCTGGTTTACGTCGGCCGGGAACACCAGGCGCCATCCCGGCAGGTTCTCCACCAGGCTCACGTAGTCGAGGCAAAGCCCGGCCCGGCCGCGGCGGCCGCCGTCGAGCCCCAGCCCCCCCGCGAACAGCTTGACGTGGGTGCGGTTGATCCCGTCGAGCCGCAGGCTCTGGAACGCCCCCTCCAGGGCGTCGGTGCCCCGGGCGAGCCACACCGGCACCCCGCCCGAGAGGCTGAACGCCCCCAGGGACAGGGCGACCGTGTCGTGCTGCCCGCGCACCTCGAAGAACCGGTCCTTGGGCTTCGGCAGGCTCACCACCCCCCGGCCGACGGCCACCATTCCCTCGAACAGGACGACCGGCCCGGCGGTGTCGGAGGCGGCCTGGGCCTCCACCACGTCGTGGAGCACGGCGGCCAGCGCCTCGTTCCCGGAGACCTTCTCGCCGGCCCCGTACTCCCGGCCCCCCTCCGGGAGTTCCAAAACCGGCGCGTCCTCGGGCTCGTCCTCGGTGCTCAGATCGAACTCTCCGAACGCCGTGCGGTATTCCCGTTCCTCCTCCAGGGCCGGCTCCAGGCGGAGTTCCCGCATGGCCTCCTGGTACTCGTCCTCCGAGAACCGCACCTCGTGGTATTTGGGATCGTTCTCCATGAACGAGACCCCGTATCCCGAGGTGGTCCGGGCCACCACGAGCACCGGGGCGCTCTGGATCTGGATGGCCCGGCGGATGGCCCGGTAGATGTCATCGGGGTCGTGGCCGTTCACCTCGATCACGTCCCAGCCGTCGGCGATGTACTCGTACTTGATGCTCTGGAGGTACGCCTCGGCCGCCTTCCCGGTGGCCACCACGCCGTTGGCGTCCATGAGCGCCGTGATCTGGTTCAGGCGGTTGCGCTTGGCGAACCGGCGGGCCTCGGCGACGATGCCCCGCTGCTGCTCGCCGTCGCTCATGACCACGAACACCTGGTTCTTGGCCCCGGCCACCCGGCCGGCCAGGGCAAACCCGCACGCGGCCGCCAACCCCGCGCCGGGCACCCCGCCGGTCCACTCCACCCCCGGGATCGCCCGGTTGGGAGCCCCTTCGAACACACTGCCGGCCTTGGCGAACAGGCTCACCGCATCGTCCCGGTCGACGAAGTCGAACCGGCCCAGGGTCGCATAGAGAGCCGCCGTGAGGTGGGGGGGGCTCAGCACGATCCGGTCCCGCTTGGGGTCGTCGGGATCGCTGGGGCGCACGTTGGCGGCGGCATAGAGGGTGACCAGGGTCTCGGCGCACGACAGGCATCCGGCCGGATGCCCCTCACCGACCACCCGGATCATTTTGAGCACGTCGCCGCGCACCTGGCGGGCCACCTCCCGCAGGTTGCGCACCTGCTCCGCGGTCAGTTCCTCCTGCTTGAACCCCTTCGGCAACTGCATCCGCAACTCCTTGCCCCTCGGAACCGTGACAGACGCCCCCCGCACTCCGGCTCAGTCCTCGTCCTCGTCCAGGTCCTCCTCGTCCTCGTCCAGGTCCTCCTCGTCGTCCTCCTCCTCGAACGACTCGTAGGCCTTCCGGGCCACGGGGGTCCGAAGCAGTTTCGCCAACTCGGACAGGATCACCTGGACCGGGTTGTCGACGTCCTCGAGCTCGTCGGCCTCCACGTACTCGGCCAGCTCCTCGGCGGCCTCGGCCCGGAGTTCCTCGTCGAATAGGTCTTCCCAGGAGAACTCCATGTCCTCCACGGGCTCGCCGTCGCAGTAGAACACCACCCCGTCCTCGTCGTAGACCGCTTCCAGGCTCGACAGAATCTTCCGTTTCGGCATGGCTCCTCCTTCGCCGCCTCCGGGACGAGAGAAAGACGCGGGAACATAGCATCGCGCCCCCCGGCTGACAAGGCCTCAGGCCCGGGAGAGCGTCTCGCGCACGGTCGTTCGGAACTGCAGGGCCTCCAGCACGTGCTCCCGGAGCACCTCCTCGACCCCCGCCAGATCGGCGATGGTGCGGGCCACCTTGAGGGCCCGGGTGTACGCCCGGGCCGAGAGCCCCAGGTGCTCCACCGCGTGCCGGAGAATCCGGTCGGCGTCGGCCGCCGGCGTGGCCCACCGGCGCACCGCCCGGCTCGACATGGCGGCGTTCGAGCGGATCGCGGTGCCGCGGAACCGCTCCTCCTGGCGCCGGCGGGCGGCCTCCACCCGCGCCCGGATCTCCGCCGACGACTCCCCCGGCGGGCCCGTGTGGAGCTCCCGAAACGGCACGGCCGGCACATCCACCTGCAGGTCGAACCGATCGAGGAGCGGCCCGCTCACCCGGGTGCGGTACTTTCGGAGCGCCGCCGGAGAGCAGGCGCACGCGTGGTACGGGTCGCCCCAGTACCCGCAGGGGCAGGGGTTCATCGCCGCCACCAGCGTGAACCGGGCCGGGAACGTGAGCGAGGTGGTCGCCCGGGCGATCGTGACCTCCCCGTCCTCCAGGGGCTGGCGCAGCACCTCGAGCACGTTTCGCTTGAACTCCGGGAGTTCGTCGAGAAACAGCACGCCGTTGTGGGCCAGGCTGATCTCGCCGCACCGGGGCACCGTGCCGCCGCCGATCAGGCCCGCGTCGGAAATCGTGTGGTGGGGCGCCCGGAACGGTCGCCGGACCACGAGCGGGCTCGCCCCGTCCCGGATGCCCATGGCGCTGTAGATCCGGCTCGTCTCCAGGCACTCCTCCCAGGTCATGGGCGGCAGGATCGTGGGAAGCCGCCGGGCCAGCATGGTCTTGCCCGAACCCGGGGGACCCACCAGGAGCACGTTGTGGCCCCCGGCCGCCGCGATCTCCAGGGCCCGCTTCGCGTGGGCCTGCCCCCGGACCTCGGCGTAGTCCACCTCGTGGGTCTCTCGCGCGGCCAGGAGCTGGGCGAGGTCGGCCTTGACCGTCTCCAGGCCCCCGCCCCGAAGCCCCTCCACCAACTGGCCCAGGGAGTCCACCGGATGCACCGTGAGTCCCCCCACCACGGCGGCCTCCTCGGCGTTCTCCCGGGGCACGCACAGCGCCGCGAACCCGAGCCGGCGCGACTCCAGGGCGATGGGGAGGACCCCCCGGACCGGGCGCACCCCGCCATCGAGGGCCAACTCCCCCAGAAACCCCATCCCTTCCGGGATCGGGACCGCCAAGTCGGGGTCGGCGGCCAGGACCGCTAGGGCAACCGGCAGGTCGAACCCGGCGCCCTCCTTCTTCACGTCGGCCGGTGCCAGGTTCACGGTGATCCGGTGGGGCGGAAACCGGTACCCGGCGTTTCGGATGGCCGACTTCACCCGGTCGCGGCTCTCCTTGACCGCCCCATCCGGCAACCCCACCACGGTGAACGATGGGAGCCCGTGGGCCACATCCACCTCCACGTCCACCGGAAAGGCCTCGACCCCGAGCACCGCGGCCGACCGCACCCGCGCGAGCATCCTCCCACCTCAACCCGGCCCATCGGCCGGCGAACCCAACCGCGCTCCTTTCCTCATCGCCCCGCTCCCCCGCCCGCGGCCCCACCCCCCGGCGTCGGGCCCGGCCGGCGCGTCCCCGTGCCCGGCAACGTACCCAACGGCCACGGGCGCCGCAAGGGCCTTTTCCCGGCGCGCCCGGACGGGTAGAGTGCCGGCGGAACCTCCCCCCAGAGCGGTGCCGGACCATGACACCCCAGAAGAAGGGCCGACTGTTCGTCGTCGCCGTGCCCCTCGGGAATCCCGACGACATCACCCTGAGGGCGCTTCGCGTCCTGGCCGAAGCGGACCTCGTGGCGGCCGAGGACACCCGCACCGCGGCGCGGCTCCTCGCCCGCCACGGGATCGGCGTGCCCCTCGTGTCGTACCACGACTGGAACGAGGAGGCCCGGGCCCGGCAACTCCTAGAGCGCCTGGAGCGGGGCGAAACGATCGCGTTGGTGTCGGAGGCCGGCACCCCCGGGATCAGCGACCCCGGGTTCGACCTGGTGCGTCTGGCCCGCACGGCCGGCCACCGGGTGGTGCCCGTGCCGGGTCCGAGCGCGGTGGCCGCCTTCCTGAGCGCCTCGGGACTGCCCACCCACGCGTTTTCCTTTTTCGGGTTCCCTCCCAAACGGCGGACCGCCCGCCGCAGGCTCTTCGCGGACCTCGCCGACCGCACCGAAACCCTGGTGTTTTACGAATCGCCCCACCGGGCGGTGGCCAGCCTCGAGGACGCCCTGGAGGCGTTCGGCGACCGCGAGGCCGCCCTGGCCCGGGAGATGACCAAGCCCTACGAGGAGTTCCTCTTCGGCGCCCTGTCCGAGATCCTCGCCGAACTGCGGGGCCGGGACCGGGTGCGGGGGGAGGTCTGCTGGGGGGTGCGCGGAAGGGATCCCAGGGAACCCGCCGGCGAGCCCCTCGACCTCGACTCCGCGCTCTCCCGGGTGGAGTCCCTGGGGCTCCCGCCCCGCCAGGCGGCCAAGGAACTCGCAAAGCTGGCCGGGATCCCCACCGACGAGGCATACCAACTGCTCGCGGCCCGGCGAAAGGCCGGGTCCCCGTGAGGCGCCGTGGCGTCGGCCCGGGGTCCGACGGATTCCCCGTTTTCCGGCTTGACACCCCGGGAACCGATCGGGTAGCGTACCGGCGCCCGGCACGGGGAGGGGCCGGGCGAGGGGTTCCCGCTTGTTCCACTTTTCTTTTGGCCGACGCGATTCCCACCCCAAAGGAGGAGGAGCCATGAGGAAGCTGTTCGCCGCCGCCGTCGTTCTCGGTCTGGCCGCCCCGGCCGCCTGGGCCTATGGCCCCCACGACCCCAACTGCGTGGAGTGCCACTCCATCCACTACGCGAAGGGCAAGGCCATCCTCGCCGTGGCGCCCAACACCAAGGAAAAGAACCCGGCCACCGGCAAGGGCGCCGAGGACGACGCCGCCCTGTGCCTGGGCTGCCACAACGAGGACGAGGGCATCGTGCCCATCCACCTCGCCCAGACCCATCCCGTGGGCATGAAGCCCAACAAGGTGAAGGTGCCCGCCGAACTCCTGCGTAAGGACGGCACCCTGGGCTGCACGAGTTGCCACGATCCGCACCCGTCGAACCCCAACTACAAGTACCTGCGGGGCACGGTGGCCAAGGGCAGCGAGCTCGGCAAGTTCTGCGCCATCTGCCACGGCGACAAGGCCGACATGGGCGCGTTCGCCAAGGCCCCGGCGAAGAAGAAGTAGCGCCACCGAGATCAGGCACCCAAAGGAGGGCTTCGGCCCTCCTTTTTTCATCCTTGGGCACGGGTTTGCCTGGGGCCGCCCGCCCCGGTACTCTTGTGGTTTCGCCGCCCCCCCTTTTTGACGGAGGACCCCCTTGGCCCAGAAGCGCCGGACCGTACGATCCCTCAAGCAGCACCGGGGCTCTGAGGCGGAGTTCGTGGACCTGTTTCGGCTGGGCGCCCTGTCGAGCGCGGTCAGCTCCCGGGGCGATCGCTACCTCCGGCTCACCCTGGAGGACCGCACGGGCTCCATCGAGGCCTTCGTGTGGCAGGACGTGGAGCTGTACGAGGGAGCGGCGGCCCCCGGGGACATCGTGGAGGTCCGGGCCCGGCTCCGGACCCACCGGGACCGGCCCCAGCTCCACGTGGCCTGGCTCCGGCGGCTCGACGAGGCGGAACTCCAGGAGCTCGACCTCTCGGAGCTACGTCCCGGTCTCGACCGGGACGCCCTGGACGCCTGCTGGAAGCGGGTGGAAGGAGCCCTCGGGGAGATCGCCGACCCCAACCTCCGGCGGCTTGTGGCGAGCTATCTCGAAGAGCCGGGGTTCCGGGAGACCTTCGAGGAGGCCCGCGCCGCGAAATCCATGCACCACGCCTACGCCGGGGGGCTCCTGGAGCACACGGCCACCCTCCTCGATCTCGCCCGGGCGGTTGCTACCGTGTACGGCGACCGCCTGAACCGGGATCTCCTGCTCACGGGGGCGTTCCTTCACGACGTGGCCAAGATCCGGGAGTTCGAGGACGTGACCGGCGAATACACCAACGCCGGCCGGCTCGTGGGACACATCGCCCTCGGGGTGACCGAGATCGACCGCCGCACCCGGGAGCTCCCGGGGTTCCCCGAGGACCTGAAACTCCACCTCATGCACCTCGTGCTCGCCCACCACGAGCGGGCCGAGTGGGGCTCGCCCGTGAAGCCCCAGACCCTCGAGGCCCTGGTGCTCCACCACCTGGACCTCCTGGACGCCCGGGTCGGGGGAGCGGCCGCCTGGATCGAGCAGGAAGGCGTGGCCCCCGGCCAGTGGACCGGGTTCTGGCGGGGCGGGGAGACCCAACTCCAGCGCACCCCCGCCTTCGAGACCCCCGAGGAGGAGGTCCCGCCGTTCCAGGACATCGAGGCCCATTTCCTCCGGGAGGAAGCCGCGCCGGAGTCGGAGGCTGCGCGGGAGCCGGAGGCCGAGGAATCCCCCCCCAAGCCGGCCAAACCGGCCCGGCAGCCGACCCTGTTTTAGCCCGCGGCTGGGCCGCCCGATTCCCACCGGGTCGCCTTCCGGTATTCCGCAGGCCGGCCGGGAGGCCTCTCCAGGGGCCTGCTGGCGGGCCGGGCGCGGCGCCCGGCATTCCGCCAGCATCCAGGTCTCGGCCGGCGGCCAGGGGTCACAGCGCCGCCGGGGCGATCGCCTCCCAGCATCCTAATTCTACTTTGTCAGATTCGGCAGAGCCTTGGCAAAGTGCAGGTTCGGCAGTATAGTGGTTCCGGATGTCGCTGTAACACGTTGAAATGAAAGGAGGATCAGAATGATTACCAAATTGGAACTGACGAGGTAATAATTCTTCTAATTTAGCCAGCTCCCCTCACCCTCTCGCGGAGTTGGGAGACGACCTGGATCGGTTCACGGTACGCTACCGATCCCATTTCACCTCTCGTACCCGCTCCTGCGAGAAGGCCGCCCAGGCGTACTTTG
>NZ_BAAHFQ010000065.1:0-17731 GCF_054681715.1 Deferrisoma sp. | reverse complement strand
TTCGTGCTCCGGTATGCGGCCTCGTTCCCCAAGGATCTGCGCCCCTCGGGGCTGTGACCGGCGCGGCCGCCGATTTCATCGAATTTTAATGTGCCGTTAAAGTCCTTCTAAGATTGACCCGGTAGGATAGGCACCGTAGGCGACGCACTCACGACACACCGCCGGCGGGTGGCAGCGCCGGCACGCGCCGCGAGAGCCTCTCCTCATCTTCCTCCTCCTGCCCGAAGGGGGCCGCCACGTGGCGGCCCCCTTCGGGTTTTCCGGCCCTGGGGCTTTCGCCTCCGCGCACGAGCGGGGCCGGACGCGGCGGCGCCGGCCCTGCCCTCGGCTCAGTCGGTGTGCCGGACGATCAGAACGGGCACCTTGGCCCGCTGGGTCACCCGATGGGCCACCGAGCCCAAGAGCACCTCGCCCACGGCGGAGTGGCCGTGGGAGCCCATCACGATCACGTCGGCCTGGCACCGCTCGGCCTCGTCGAGGATGGCCTGGCTCGGCCGTCCCTCCACGATCCGGATCTCCTTGACCCGGTCGCGGCCCTGGGGGTCGGTGCAGGTCTCTTCCTGACAGAACAGTTCCAGCCGCTCCCTCACCCGCTCCACGATCCGCTGCCGCCCCTCGGCCTCGAGTTTCTCCCTCACGTCCTTGGGCAGGTACACGTCCACCATGCTCTTCGTCATGGGCGTGAGGGGCTCCAGGGCATGGACGATGACGATCTTGGCGTCGTAGCGCTGGGCGAGGCTCATGGCCCAACGGAAGGCGTCGGGGGCCCGGTGGGACAGGTCGCTGGCGAACAGGATGGTCTTGATGTCCGGGAGCATCGCGAGTTCCTCCTTTGGGGATCAGCCGAGGCCCGGGAGCATCTTCCCGGGATTCAGGATGTTCTTGGGATCAAGGGCCCGTTTGATCCGGCGCATGTACTCCAGGGCCGCGCCGTGCTCGGACTCCATGAAGGGGAGCTTCCCGATGCCCACTCCGTGCTCCCCGGTGGAGGTGCCCCCGATCGCGATGGAGTGTTCCACCACGGCCCGGTTCACCCGCTGCACCGCCTCCTTGGCCGCGGCGTCGGCCGGGTCGAACAGGAGGCCCAGGTGGAGGTTGCCGTCGCCGGCATGGCCCCAGAAGAACCCGGTCACCCCCTCCCGCTCCACGGCGGCCTTGGCGTGGTCCACCATCTCGGCGTACCGGCTGATCGGCACGCAGGTGTCCACCAGCAGCACGGCCCGGCCGGGGTGATTGCGCTTGATGGACTCCAGGGCCCCGTGGCGGGCCTCCCACAGCCGCACCCGCTCGTCGGCGCCGATGCCCCGGTCGATCCGGACGGCGCCGTGCTCGGCGAGCACCCCCTCCACCATCTCGTACTGGCTCTCCAGGGCGGCCGCGTTCACGTTGTGGAACTCGAGGAACAGCATGGGTTTCTCCTCGAGGTCCATCTTCCGGTCCCGGTTGATCTCGGCCACCACGGCGTCGTCCATGAGCTCGAGGGCCGCCGGGTTGAGGCCGTAGCGGATCGTGTCGCTCACCGCCTCGCAGGCCGCGTGGATCGAGGGAAACGTGGCGACCACGGTCAGGTACTCGGGCGGAAGCCCCCGCAGCCGCAGGGTGGCCTTCGTGACGATGCCCAGGGTGCCCTCGCTCCCCACGAGGAGGCGGATCAGGTCGTACCCCGAGGAGCTTTTGATGGCCCGGCTCCCGAGGCGGAGCACCTGACCGTCGGCCATCACCACCTCTAGGCCGAGCACCGAGTCCCGGGTGGCGCCGTAGGCCACGGTGCGCACCCCCGAGGCGTTGTTGCCGATCATCCCGCCGATGGCGGCCCAGGCCCCCGGGTCGGGCGGGAAGAAGAGCCCGTAGTGGCGCAGTTGCTCGTTGAGCTCCCGGTACCCGATGCCCACCTCCACGTCCACCTGGAGGTCCTTCTCCCGGATCTCCAGGATCCGGTTCATCTCGTTAAAGTCGAGCACGATGCCGCCGTGGACCGGGATGGGGTTCCCCTCGAGGCTCGTGCCGGCGCACCAGGGGGTCACCGCGTACCCCCGTTCGTTGGCCAGCTTGACCACGGTGACCACGTCCTCGGTCTTCTGGGGCCACACCACCACGTCGGGCCGGTGGGGCTCGTGGTACGACTCGTCCTTGGAGTGGAGATCGAGGTTCGACTCGCCGGTGGAGACGTGCTTCTCCCCGATCGCCTGTTTGAGGTACGCCACGTCTTCGGGGGTCACGCGGGGATGGGACATGGGATCTCCTTTGCAACCAAGGGACACCAGGGCTCACGGGCCGGGGAGACCCGCTTGCAAGCAACTTCGGCTAGGCGGCTAAGAACATCGGGATCCCGGTGTCATCGCGCCGGCCAACCCGTGGGAGCGGCCGCCGGGTCAGGGGCCAGAATTCAGAAGTCAGAGGTCAGGGAACCCCCGGTCCTCTGTCGCCTGTCCTCTGGCACCTGGCACGGTCTCCGGTCCCGTGGTCCAGACCGCGGCGGCCCACCGTGCGGCCGAGGCAGAAGCTATTGTTTCTGCGAACAGGCCGCGCCCCGCGGCCTACCGGAGCTCCCAACTGACACGGCGTCGATCGCCCCCGGTTCGGGGGCAAGGGGCCTCCCTCCGGCCGGGCGCGAGTGCCGGCACCCGAACCGCCGCGCAGCCCAAGCCAGGGGCGGTTGCCCCATCGCCTATCCGCCGAGACGCGGCGGGTTCGTGGTGCGAGCGTCGGAGGCACTGCGCGGCTTTTTGCGGGGGCCGCACCCGGCTCTCCGGGAGGCCCCTTGCCCCGCCCGCCAGCGCCTACGCGCGTCAGTGGGCCGCGAACAGGCCGCGCCTCGCCGCCTACGGAGCTTCCCGGGACGTCAACGGCCCTCCCGGTCCCACCGCCGCAGCACGTCGCGCTTGATCTTCCCGGTGGCGGTCATGGGCAGCTCGTCCACGAACGCGATCTTCCGGGGGTACTCGTGGGCCGCGAGCCGGGTCCGGACGTGCTCCTGGATCTCCCGGGCCAGGTCCTCCGTGGGTTCGCGCCCCGGGGCCAGAACCAGGTAGGCCTTCACCACTTCGCCCCGCACCGGGTCGGGGCTGCCGATCACCGCCGCCCGGGCCACGGCCGGGTGCTGCATGAGCGAGTCCTCGATCTCGGTGGGGCCGATCCGGTACCCGGCGCTCAGGATGAGGTCGTCGGCGCGGCCCAGGAACCAAAGATATCCGTCTTCGTCCATCTTCGCCAGGTCCCCGGTGCGGCACCAGTCGCCGGTGAACTTGCGTTCCGTGGCCTCGGGGTTCTGCCAGTACCCCAGGAACATCACGGGGTCGGGCCGGCGCACCGCGATCTCCCCCATCTCCCCCGGCGGCACGGGCCTGCCGTCCTCGCCGATCACGGCCACGGTGTGGCCGGGCACGGGCCTGCCCATGGATCCCGGCCGGACCTCCAGGATCTTGGCGCAGTTCCCCACCACCAGGTTGACCTCGGTCTGGCCGTAGAACTCGTTGATTGTGACCCCCAGGGCCTCGCGGCCCCAGGCCAGGGTGTCCTCCCCCAGGGACTCGCCGCCGCTTCCCACGGTGCGAAGACGGGCTCCGAACCGGCCCGGGTCGGGCACCTGCCGCATCATCCGAAGGGCCGTTGGCGGGAGAAACGCATTTCGCACCCCGTGGCGGGCCATCCGGAAAAACGCTTCCTCAGGGTCGAACTTCCGGGCCCGGAACGCGAGCACCGGCACCCCGTGGTGCCAACTGGGCAGGAGTACGTCGATCAGCCCGCCGATCCAGGCCCAGTCCGCCGGGGTCCAGAAGAGATCCCCGGGCTGGGGGAAGAACTCGTGGGGGAACTCCACCCCGGGCAGGTGCCCCAGGAGCGTGCGGTGGGCGTGGAGGGCCCCCTTGGGGGGGCCCGTGGTGCCCGAGGTGTAAATGATCAGGGCGGGGTCGCCGGCCCGGGTGTCGGCGGGGTCGAACCCGGCCGCGCCCGCCTCGAGTTCGGCCCAGAACGGCAGCGCGCCCCCGGGGGTCTCGTCGCCCACCACGAACACGTGGGCGAGCTCGGGCAGCCGGTCCCGGAGGCCGAGCACCTTGGGGAGCCCCTCGGGGTCGGTGACCACGGCCCTGGCGCCGCTGTTCGCCAGCCGGTACTCCAGGGCGTCGGGCCCGAACAGGGTGAAGAGGGGTACCGCAATGGCCCCCAACTTGTACACGGCGAGATGGGTGATCGCCGTCTCGGGGCTCTGCCCCAGGAGGATCCCCACCCGGTCGCCTCGGCCGATCCCTCGGTGGGTCAGGGCGTTGGCCAGCCGGTTCGACAGCTCGGCGAGCTGGCCGAAGGTGTACCGGGTCTCCCGCCCGGCGCCGTCCACGTACACCAGGGCCAGGGCATCGGGGGGTTGGCGGTCGCAGACGTCGACCGCGATGTTGTAGCGTTCCGGGATCCGCCACCGGAACCGGGAGACGACCTCTTCGTAGGTGCGGCCGGGCTCGAGCATGGGAGCGCCTCCGGGTGTCGCGGGGTTTCGTGGCGGCCCGGCGGTGGACGGGGCAAAACCGCCCCCGAGGAGACCATTCCCCCGTGGGAGCCCCCGCCGGGCCGGCGCGGGCGCATGGCCGGAAGAACGTAGCGGAACCTGCGCCGTTTGCAAGGGGCGCGGCTTGACTCGCCGGGGCGCCGCCCTTATGTAGGGGCATCTTTTTCCCGGCGGCCGGAACGCGAGCGCGGCGCGAGGGGATGCGAACGATGGGAAAGGACTACTACGCCATTCTCGGGGTGGACCGCGGGGCGAGCGCCGAGGAGATCAAGAAGGCCTACCGCCGGATGGCCCTGAAGTACCACCCCGACCGCAACCCGGGGGACAAGGAGGCCGAGGAGAAGTTCAAGCTCTGCGCCGAGGCCTACGAGGTGCTCTCGAACCCGGAGAAGCGGCGCCTCTACGACGCCTACGGGGAGGAAGGGCTCGACGCCCGGGGCGTGCACCACGGGTTCGGCGGGTTTGAGGACATCTTCTCGGCCTTCCAGGACATTTTCGGGGATCTGGGGTTCGGCATGGGGTTCGGCCCCCGCCGGCCGCGTTCGCGGGTTCGCCGCGGCCGGGACCTCCGGCACGAGATGACGGTGACGCTGGCCGAGGTCATCCGGGGGGGAACCCGGAAAATCAAGGTCCGAAAACCCGCCCCCTGCGAGGCCTGCGGGGGTTCGGGGGCGGCCGACCCGGAGGACGTGCGCACCTGTCCCACGTGCCGGGGCCGGGGCATGGTGATGCAGGTGGTGCGCCAGGGGTTCACCACGATCCAGTCCACGACCCCTTGCCCCGACTGCCGGGGCGAGGGCCGCCGGATCGAGCGGCCGTGCCCGGCCTGCGACGGGGCCGGCTCGACCCGGGTGGAGCGGGTGGTGGAGGTCCGGATCCCGCCGGGGGTGGAGGACGGCCAACAGATCCGGGTCGAGGGGGCCGGAGAGGAGATCCCCGGCGGCGTGCCCGGGGACCTCTATATCCAGCTCCGGGAGGAGGAGCACCCGCTCTACGAGCGCCGGGGGGCCGACCTGTTCGCCCCCTTGCGGATCGATCTCTTACAGGCCATCGAGGGCGGCGACGTGGAGGTGGAGGGCCCCGACGGCGAGCCCCTCCGGATCCGGGTCGAGGAGGGGGTCCAGTCGGGCACGGTCAAGGTGCTGCGGGGTAAGGGCGTGCCGGTCCTGGGCCACCCGGGCATGCGGGGGAACCTCTACTTCCAGGTCTGGGTCGCCACCCCCACGGGGCTCTCCCGGGAGCAGAAGGAGGCGCTGCGCTCGGCCCTGGCCGGGGTCGCGGCGCCTGGCGCCGACGAACACCACGGCGGATGGAAGGACTGGGTGCGGGCGTTCTTCGGGGGTGGGCGGTAGGCGCGCCGCCCGGACCCCTCAGCCGTCCGGCAGTTTTCCCCCGGAGTTCAGGAGCACGGCCCGCTCGAAATCCGAGGGGTTCGTGGCGGCCGACCGGGCCGTCTCGAACGAGATCACCCCGGCCGCGTAGAGGTCCATGAGGTGCTGGTCGAAGCTCTGGGTGCCGTAGGTGTCGCGGCCGGCCTCGATCACGTCCTTGATCTCGTGGGTCTTGAGCGGGTCCTTGATGCACTCCTCGATGTGCTTCGTCATCCGCAGGATCTCCAGGGCGGCCACCCGACCCCGGCCGTCCTTGCGGGGCAGGAGCCGCTGGCTCACCGTGGCCTTGAGGTTCTCGGCCAGCCGGATCCGGACCATGTTCTGCTCGGCCGAGGGAAACACGCTGATCAGCCGCCCCACGGTCTTGGCGGCGTCGGTGGTGTGCACCGTGCTGAACACCAGGTGCCCCGTCTCGGCCGCCCGCAGGGCGATGTCGATCGTCTCGGTGTCGCGCATCTCCCCCACAAGAATGATGTCGGGGTCCTGGCGGAGAGCCGCCCGTAGGGCCCGGTTGAAGTCGGGGGTGTCGAGCCCGATCTCCCGCTGGCTCACCGAGCTCTTCTTGTTGCGGTGAATGAACTCGATCGGGTCCTCGATGGTCAGGATGTGGCAGCGCTTGTGCTCGTTGATGTGGTCGATGAGGGCGGCCAGGGTGGAGCTCTTCCCGCTCCCGGTGACCCCGGTGATGAGCACGAGCCCCCGCTCCTCCAGGGCGATCTCCTTCAAGACCGGGGGCAGGCCCAGCTTGTCGAGGGTCGGCACCTCGAAGGGGATCACCCGCAGGATCACCGCGTAGGTGTTGCGCTGGCGGTACACGTTGACCCGGAACCGGCCCACCCCGTTCACCGAGTAGGACCCGTCCCACTCCCGGATCGCCTCCACGTCCACCGGCGGGTGGGAGCCCGCCACGATGGCCTCCACCACGGCCCGGGTGTCGGCCGGGGTGAGCAGGGGGCTCTTGACCTCCTGGAGCACCCCGTTGACCCGGAACAGCACGGGGGTGTTCACCTTGAGATGGATGTCGCTCGCCCCGGCCTTCATGGCCGCGGCCAGAACCTTGTGGAAGGTTTCCCGTTCCATGTGTGTCTTTCCTCCGGACGGCGTCAGTGGGGAGGAAGAACCGGGCCCGGCGCAGGGAGTCCGTTCACGAACCACTCCGGGATCGCCGCCTGGCGCCTGAGGTCCCGGCAGGCCGGGCAGTAGGTGAGCCAGACCCGTTCGGTTCCGGTGGGGTACACCGAGGTGATAAGCTCGTCGTGGCCGCAGCGCCCGCAGCGGTTCGGCTGGGGGCTCACCACGACGCGGGGGGTGCGAGGCGCGGACACGGTTCCTCCGAAGCTTGGGGGTGCCGGATGCCCGATCGGCCGGAAGGGAGGGAATCTTGAGCGAGGAACCGACGGCGGGGCTCCCCTGGGAGCGGGCCGCGTTGGAGTGGGTGGAGAGCCTGGAGCGGGGGCGGCCGACCCCGGCGGGGGGCTCCCTCGCCTGGGTCACCCTGGCCGGCGCCGCGGGCCTGGCCGCCAAGCTCGAGGCGATCGAAGGCCGATGCGGCGAGGGGTTCCGGGCCCGGGCCCGGGCCTTCGTCCGGGCGGCGGCAGACGATGCCGAGGGGTTCCGGCGGGCCCGCACGCCCGGGGAGCGCATGGCCTTCCTCCGGCGTTCGGGGACCCTGGTGGAGGAGGCGATGCGGTTCTTGGAGGACCTTCGGGCCGCGACGGCCCGGTGTGACCGCGCCGCGATCCGGCCGGACTGGGAGGCCGCCCTGCGCCTGGCCGGGGCGGCCGTGGAGGTGTTGTGGGAAAACCAAAGGGTGAACGCCGCGACCTGGGGCGCCGGCGCCGGGTCCGGTCCGAAACCGGGGAAATGAGCGGCGGCTGGGGCTGCCCCCACGAGGACCGGGGGCGGTGCACCCGGCGCGGGGCGCCCTGCGAGGCCGGGGCGGAGGGGTGCGTGCTGGAGGCGGCCTTCCGCAAAGGGGGCGGGCCGGACGACGGCTGAGCCGGCCGGCCCCGTCAGTCCACCTGCAGGAGGAGTGCCTTGAGGTAGGAGGTCTCCGGCATGGCCGGGAGCCAGGGGTGATCGGGGCCCTGCCCGCCCGAGCCGACCACCCGCACGCCGCGGCCGGCCGCGGCCGCGGCGAGGGCCACGGTTTCGACGAACGCCTCGGGCCGCACGTGGTGGGAGCAGGAACAGGTCACCAGATGGCCCCCGGGCCGCACCGCGCGAAGGCCCCACTTGTTCAGGTTGAGGTATCCCTTGAGGGCCTCGGGCACGTGGCGCCGGGACTTGGCGAAGGCCGGGGGGTCGAGCACCACGAGGTCGAAGGTTTCGCCCCGTGTCGCCGCGTCCTTCAGGAACCCCAGGGCGTCGGCCTCCACGGTCCGGGGGGCTTCGAGGCCGTTCTCCCGGGCGTTTCGCCGGACCATCTCGAGGGCCGCGGCCGAGGCGTCGAGCCAGACGACCTCCCGGGCTCCCCACAGGGCGGCGTGGAGCCCCCAGGCTCCGGAGTAGCAGAAGGCATCGAGCACCCGGGCCCCGGGGCAGAGAGGCCGGATCAGGCGGTAGTTCTCCCGCTGGTCGAAGAAAAACCCGGTCTTCTGGCCCCCTCGCAGGTCGGCCCAGAGGATGAGTTCCCCCAGCCGGAACCGGACCGCGTCGGGCACCTCGCCGGCCACCTCCACCTGGAGGGGCAATCCCTCGAGGGCGCGGGCCCGGGCGTCGTTCCGGAGCACGATCCCCCGGGGGGCGAGCACCTCCCCGAGCGCCGCGAGCACCTCGTCGCGGCGGCGGTCCATGGCCGCTGTGAGGAGCTGCACCGAGAGGTGGTCGCCGTAGCGGTCCACCACGAGGCCGGGCAGGTCGTCGGCCTCTCCGAAGACGACCCGGCAGGCCCGGGCTCCCTCGGGGCCGAGCCAGGCCTGCCGGCGGGCGGCGGCCCGGCCCACCCGGTCCCGGAGGAAGGCCCCGTCGAGGGGCCGCTCCTCGCCCGGGGCGTGGAGGCGCACGCTGATCAGGCTGCGGGGGTTGAAGGTGCCGGACCCCAGGACGCGGTCGCGGTGGTCCACCACCACCACGTCCTCCCCCGGGGGGATGGACCGGTCGAACCCGTCGATCTCGTTCGAGAACACCCAGCGGTGGCCCCCGGCCACGCGCCGGCGGGCCCGGGGTTTGAGGCGAACGATTGGGGCCACGGAGCCTCTCCTCACGGAAGGGGTGGGGAAAGGGAGCTTGTACCCGGGAGGGGGCGGGCGTGTCCACCGCGACCGAGGCCCGCCGCAAGATCCGGGTTTCGGTGCGCGCCGCCTTCGGGGTATGCAGGGGGAAAGCTGCGTGGTCGAGCCCCCCAGGAGAGATCCCGATGGAACACCCCGAACGCGACTACGAGAGGATGGAGCGGGCAATCCGGTTCCTGGAAACGAGGGCGGAGGACCATCCGTCCCTCCGGGCCCTGGCCCAGCACCTGGGCCTGAGCCCCTACCACGCCCAGCGCCTGTTCCGGCGGTGGACCGGGCTCACTCCCAAGCAGTTCCTCCAACACCTCACGGCCGAGCGGGCCAAGGACCGGCTCAGGCGGTCCCGCTCGGTGTTGGAAACCGCGTGGGATGTGGGCCTGAGCGGTCCGGGCCGGCTCCACGACCTGTTCGTGACCCTCGAGGCGGTGACCCCCGGCGAGTACCGCCGGCACGGCGCCGGGTTGGAGATCCGGTGGGGTGTGCACCCGACGCCGTTCGGTCCGGCCGTGGTGGCCCTCACTCCTCGGGGCGTGTGCGGGCTGCGGTTTGCCGGCCCGGGTGGGCCCGGCGAGGTCCTGGGGGAGCTCCGGGCGGAGTTCCCGGACGCCCGGTGGGTCGAGGCGCCGGCCGCGACGGCCGAGGTGGTGCGCGCGGCCTTCGGCCCCGAGCCCCGGGAGATCCGGCTCTGGGTCCGGGGCACGAACTTCCAGGTCCAGGTCTGGCGGGCGCTCCTCCGGATCCCCCCGGGGGCGGCGGTGACGTACGGGGATCTCGCGGTGGCCCTGGGCCGGCCCGGGGGCGCCCGGGCGGTGGGCCGGGCGGTGGCCACGAACCCGGTGGCCTACCTGATTCCGTGCCACCGGGTGCTCCGGGCCGACGGCCGGCTCGGGGGATACCGGTGGGGTGAGGCCCGCAAGCGGGTCATGCTGGCCCGGGAATGGACGGCGAGCCGATGAGCAAACGGATCACCATCGAGGGCGTGGCCGGCCAACGGCTCGATCGCCTGGTGGCCGAGGCCCTGCCCGGGACGAGCCGGCGCCAGGCCAAGCGGTGGATCGACGGCCGCCGGGTCTGGGTGAACGGCCGGGTCGAGATCATGGCGTCCCGGGTACTGCGGGGCGGGGAGCGGGTCGAGGTGGAGCCCGAGGCCCCCCCGGAGCCGGCCGAGCCCCCCGAGATCCCGGTGGTCTGGGAGGACGACCGCCTCCTGGCGGTGAACAAGCCCCCCGGGATCCCCTCGGGGCCCACCCGGGATCCCCGCCGGAACCACGTGGAAGGCGTGCTCGCGGCCCGCCGGGGCTCCCCCCTGGTCCTGGTGCACCGGCTGGACCTCGACACGACGGGGGCGCTGCTGCTGGCCAAGACGCCGGAGGCCGGGGCCGGGCTCGCCCGGCTGTTCCGGGAGCGCCGGGTGGAGAAGACGTACCTGGCCCTGGTGGAGGGCGAGCCCCCCGGGACGTTCCACGTGGTTTCCCATCTGCGGGAGGGCCAGGGGCGGGTCCACGTGGTGCGTTCCGGCGGCCTGCGCGCGGAAACCCGGTTCGAAACCCTGGCGAGGGGGGGCGGGGTGGCCCTCGTGGCCGCCCGGCCCCGCACCGGAAGGATGCACCAGATCCGGATCCAGTTGGCCCGGGAGGGGTTCCCGATCCTGGGCGACCCGGTGTACGGCGGGCCCAACCGGGTAGGAGACCTCACGGTCCACCGCCAGATGCTCCACGCCCTGGCCCTCCGGTTCCCCCACCCCGCCACGGGCGAGCCCCTGCGGATCGTCGCCCCCCCGCCCGAGGACTTCCGGGCCGCGGCCCGGAAGCTGCTGGGCCCGGCCGCGTGGCGGCGGGCGCTCGCCCGAGTCCCGGGGGAACCCGGGCCGGGGTAGCCTTCACGGCCCGTCGTCCTCTTCTTCCGGCCCAAAGAGCCGGAACTCTTCCGCCCGAAACTCCCGCTCGCGGCGCGGCCAGGAAGACCACCCCTCCATCAGTCGGACGATCCGCGGGTACGCCGTCACGAACCCCACCCCCCGAACCCGCTGGGGCAACCGGCAGTGCCGGCACCGCACCAGGGCGAGGAGGTCGTTGTCCCGGCGGCAGGCCCGTCCGAACACGAAGTCCATCTCCTCCAGCGTCCAGGGTGTGCCGCAGGCCGGGCACGGGATCTCGACCCCGAGGGAACGGGCTTCCACCTCCACCACGGGCCAGTGTCCGTTCCGGTCGGGCCCCCAGTCGGCCGGCCGGATCCGGTCGATGCCCCCCTCGGTCTCCACCACGTACCACCGGCCGTCGCCGGCTTGCCGGGCCTTGCGCACCGGTTGACTCCTCCCGGGTTTGGTGGTTGCGCCGCGAACGAGGCCCACGGTACCGGAGAGGATTCCAGACTCTCTGCGGGTCCACAAGCCCTTGAGTCCCCGAGCGGGCGCGCTAGGCTGGGTTTGGCTAGGCGGCTGGGCGGCGTCGCCCAAGCGGGAGAAGAGAGGGGGAGGCCGCCACGCTGCGGCGCCGCCCATTCGGACTGTCCTCGGCCGCCCGATCCCCAGGAGGTTTCCGATGGACTGGAACGTGGTGGCGACGGTGCAGGAGGGGCGGTTCGCCCGGGCCCTCGACCTTCTGGGCGGATGGGGCCGGGTGGAGAAGACCGGGTACTACAACGTGTTGGTCTTGGCCGCCGATGAGCCCCGCCGGGTCCTGGAGGAGCTCACGGCCATGGGCCGGGACGCGCCGGGACTGGTGGCCTGCCTTGCCCGGGTCGTCCCGGCGGACACGGCCTTCGATTTCGGCTCGGCCGAGGAGTTCCGCGACCGGTCCCGGGAAGCGGTGCTCCGGTGGGTGGACGCGCTGGAGGGCCGAACGTTCCACGTGCGGATGCACCGCCGGGGGTACAAGAAGCGGCTTTCCAGCCAGGAGGAGGAGCAGCGGCTCGACGCCGTGTTGTTGGAATCCTTGGCGGCCCGGGGCCGGCCGGGGCGGGTCACCTTCGACGACCCGGACTTCATCGTGGCGGTGGAGACCGTGGGCGGCCGGGCCGGGCTGTCCCTGTGGAGCCGGGAGGAGCGCCGGGCGTACCCGTTGCTGGGGCTCGACTGAATAGAGGCGCGCGAGGAGATCGCGGGGCCATGGGGCCTGCTTCCGGCCGGGCGCGAGTGCGGCACCCGATCGCCGCGCCTCTCCATGCCGTTATCGGCTCGGCAGCCCGGGGCGGCGGTGGCGGGCGTTCCGGAGGTTCCCAAGCGATCCGGGCGTGGTGAGGGCGCGGCGAGGTAAGGGGCCGCGCCCGGCGCTCCAGCAGGCCCCATGGCCCCGATCGTGTCTACTTGGCCGCCGGAGGAATACCATGGGGCGTGTGGAGTTCCTCGAGGAGTTGCGAAACCGGGTGCGGGTGTTTCGGGATCGGGCCGAGGCGGGCCGGGTGCTGGCGGGGATGCTGGGAGACCTTCGGTGGGGCCCGGCCCTGGTGCTTGCGATCCCGGCCGGCGGGGTACCGGTGGCGGCCCGGATCGCCGGGGAGCTGGGGCTCGACCTGGATCTCGCCGTGGTGAGCAAGATCACCCCGGGTTGGAACCCCGAGGTCGGCTATGGGGCCGTGGCGTTCGACGGAAGCGTGCTGGTGAACGATTCCATGGTGCGGTGGCTCCGGATCGACCCGGAGGAGAGGGAGCGGGGCGTCGCCCGGACCCGGCGGAAGGTGGCCCGGCGCCTTCGGGAGCTTCGCGGAACCGAAGACCCCCCGGATGTCCGGGACCGGCCCGTGGTGCTCGTGGACGACGGGCTGGCCTCGGGGGTCACCATGGAAGCGGCCGTCCTGGCCCTGGGCCGGTTGGGGGCCGGCCCGATCACCGTCGCGGTGCCCACGGCCCACGTGGACGCCGCGCGCCGTCTTGCGGCCCGGGTCCCCCGGGTGGTCGTGGCGAACCTGCGGGAGGGCACGCCGTTTGCGGTGGCCGACGCCTACGCGAACTGGTACGACGTGGGGGAGGACGAGGTTCGCGAGATCCTCGGGGTGTTTCGGGGTAAGGGAGGGGGCGCGAGCTGAAGGGGGCGGCCCTTCGGCCGCCCCCTTCCGGAGCTACTTCTCTTCCTTCTTCGTGAACTGTACCGGCTTGTCGCAGGTGGGGCACTTCTTCGGCTTGCAGCGGGAATCGCGCTCGTAACCGCAGTCGGGGCATACCCAGGTCGCCATGACGCACCTCCTTCGGTGGGTTGGGGCCCAACATCAAGGGAGTTCGTCCCCCTCCTCCATCACGTAGATGCCGGGCAGATTCCGATACCGTTCGTCCAGGTCGAGCCCGTAGCCCAGGAGAAACCCGTCTTCCAGGTGGAAGCCGCGGTAGTGGACCGGGATCTCCACCTCGCGCCGGCCCGTCTTGTCCACGAGCGTGCACACCTTGAGGCTCGCCGGGTGTCGGGCTTCGAGATCGGCCAGGAGCTTGGAGAGCGTGGTGCCCGAGTCCACGATCTCCTCCACCACGATTACGTGGCGGCCCTCGATCGGGTCCTGGAGCGGCAGGAGCTCCTTCACGTGGCCGCTCGTCACGGTGCCCGAGCCGTAGCTCGACAGCCGCACGAAGTCCACGGAACAGGGCACTTCCAGGTACCGGATCAGGTCGGCGAGGAAGATGAACGCCCCCTTCAGGACCCCGATCAGGTGGATTTGACGACCTTTATAGTCCTTATTGATCGCGGCTGCAAGCTCGATCGTGGCCTGCCGAATCGCCTCGGGGGAGTACACGAGTCGCACGGTTCACCTCGGGTTGACGGTCGCGAAACGGAAGATACCCTTGCAGGGCCTCGGGTGGGGCGGTTTCTACCACAGGGGGATGGGCGGAGGCCACCATGGACTCGTTTCGACGTATCGTGGTTCCCGTGGATTTTTCCCCGTTTTCGAAGCGGGCCCTGCGGGCGGCCGTGCGCCTGGGCAAGGGGTGCGGGGCGGAGATCCACCTCGTGCACGTGGTTCCGGAGTACGAGCTGCCCAGCGCCTTTCACGTGCGACTGCCCGACCGGAAGGAACTGGAGCAGAAGGTCCGGCAGTGGGCCCAGCGAGCCTTCGACGACTATCTCAGGGGAGAGGATCTGGCCGGGTTGCCGGTGGTCCGGGAGGTCCGGTACGGCAAGCCTGCCCGGGTGATCTGCGATTACGCCACCGAGGTGGGCGCCGACATGATCCTCCTGGCGAGCCACGGCCGCTCGGGGTTCGAACGGGCCGTGTTTGGAAGCGTGGCCGAGAAGGTGCTCCGGATGGCCGACCAACCCGTCATGGTGGTGAAGGGTCCGGTGGAGTGAGGGTGTTTTCGTAACGGAGGAACCATGGGACACAGGGGATTTTGGGCTGGATTGGTCGCCGTCGCCATGGCGGCGCAGGTGCTCGCCGCGGGGGGCCGCGGACCGTTGAATCACCAGATCGGTGAGCCGTTTCCCGATTTCGAGTTCCCGGCGCTCGTGGCGCCCGAGGACTACGCGGCCCTGGGGCTCGATCGCCGGGAAGGACCGGTGCGGCTGTCCGAGATCCCGGGCGATCTTCTGATCCTCGAGTTCTTCAACCAGTTCTGCCTCACCTGCCAGCGGCAGGTGCCCTACCTGGCCGAGGTGTACCGCCGGGTCCAGGAGGGCGACCTCGCGGGCAGGGTGCGCATCCTGGCGGTGGGAGTGGGCAACCGGCCCCAGGATCTTCGGAAGTTCCGGCAGGAGCTCGGAGCGGTGTACCCGATGGCCGCCGACCCCCTGTTCGAACGGTGGATGGACCTGGGGGATCCCGGCGGGACCCCGTTCACCCTGTTCCTGTTGCGACGGGGCCAAAACTGGGTGCTCGCCGACTTCCATTTGGGCCTCCAGGGCGACACGGAGGTTCTGGCCCGGTCCCGGGTGATTCTGGAGGGCCGGGCCGACCTCGCCCGGAAATGGACCCCGGAGGAGGGGACGGAACATCACCCACCGCTGGGGCTCACCCGGAAGGAGCAGGCGGAGCGGGCCCGGGCGTTCCTCTCTCGCGTGGTGGGCCGGCCCGTGGAGGTGGAGCCGGTGGAGGTGGAAGGGGTGCGGTTCTACCGGGCCGTGGCGCCGGACGGGGAGAAGCTTGATCTTTTTGCCCGGATCTCGAGCCGCGATCCGGTGTGCGACGTGTGCCACGCCGTGCACTTCCTGATTGCCCTCGACGCCCGGGGAACGGTCCGAGGGTTCGAGCCGATCCACGTGACGAAATTCGGCAACGAGCCCTGGTCCGAGGCGGACGTGGAGCGGATGGCGAGGATCCTGGACGGGCGCCCCGGCCGGGCCCTCTCCTTCGACCCGGAGACCGACGCCGTGACGAGCGCCACCATGAGCTCGGCCCTCATCTTCGACGAGGTGCGCCGGAGCGCGGAGCTCCTCGGCAAACTCGGTTCGGGGGGGTGAAGTCGGCGGGTGAACGGTCTATGGCCGTCGGCCGCCCCACCGCCCGGGACATGGGCCGGTATGGGAGCGGCATCCACGCCACGGTCGGGGCCAAAGGCCCGAAAGAACGGACGTCGCGGCTTGGAAGCCGCTCCCACAAGGGGGGACGGATGGGGACGCTCAAATCAGAAAAGATTTTCGCATCCTAGCGTTCCAGCCTCCCAGCCTCCCAGCGGAGGTTGCCTCGAAGCCGCGTCGTCCTCACTCCCCGTGCACGTCCACATGGATCACGGCATCGGCCACGCCGGGGATGCTTCGGATCGCCTCCTTGATCCGGTGCGCGATCGCGTGGGCCTCGCGCACGGTGAGGTCGGGCTGCACCTCGATGTCGAGGTTGAGCAGGTAGCCGGTCTCCAGGGGCACCACCCGGGTCCCGTGGAGCCCCATGACCCCGGCTTCCTCCCGCGCGAGCGCCTCGCTCCGGGCCACCACCTCGCTGCGGGCCGAGGGGGCGTACAGGCCGTCGCGGGCGCCCACGGGCTCCACGTGGACCATGGCGTCGCGCACGTTGTGGCCCGTCCGGAGAAGGGCCGCCCGCACCGCCCGGGCCACCTCGTGGCCCTGGACCACGTTGAGCTCGGGCTCCACCTCGATGTCCACGTCCACCACGAGGTCCGAGCCCAGCCGCCGGGCCCGCAGCCCGTGGAGCCCCCGCACCCCGTCCACCCCGAGCACGATGCCCCGGAGCCGCTCGAGCGTGCCCGGCTCCACGCTGGTGTCCACGAGGTCCCGGAGGGCCTGCCAGCCCAGATCCCAGCCCACCTTGGCCACCAGGAGGCTCACGAGGCCCGCCGCGGCCGGGTCGGCCCACTCCCAGCCCCACTTCGCGCCCGCCACCCCGGCCAGCGCCGCCACCGAGGAGAGGGCGTCCGACCGGTGGTGCCAGGCGTTGGCCAGGAGGAGCCGGCTGTCCGTCTCCCGGGCCACCCCGGCGGTCCAGCGGTAGAGCCCCTCCTTGACCGCGATGGAGAGACCGGCCCCGAAAACGGCCAACAGCCCCGGGGCGGGCCCGGAGGCGCCGGCCCAGATCGTGCGGGCCGCCCCGGCCGCCATGCCGAGCCCCGCGGCCAGGAGGATCGCTCCCACCACGGCGGTCGCCAGGGTTTCCACCTTGCCGTGGCCGTAGGGGTGGGTGTCGTCCTCGGGGAGCCGCCCGAACCGGTAGCCCACCAGGACCACGAGGTCGCTGGCCAGGTCCGAGAGGCTGTGGAGGGCGTCGGCCACGAGGGCCGAGCTCCGGCCGAGCACGCCGGCGGCCACCTTGATGACCACGAGCACCAGGTTCACCAGGCTGCCGCCCAGGGTCACCCCCTCCCCCGTGCCGAGCAGGGTGCGGAGGGTCGGCGGAGGTTGCCCCTTGGGGGCACCGGTGTTATAAGATGGCGCCCCGCGGGAGCCGGAGGCTTCCGAATTCCTGGATGTGGGAGGTGGAACCATGCCCATCTACGAATACCGCTGCGACCGGTGCAACGACGAGTTCGAGGTCACCCAGAAGATCACCGACGCCCCCCTGACCGAGTGCCCCCGGTGCCAGGGGCCGGTGCACAAGCTCATCTCCCAGAGCTCCTTCGTCCTGAAGGGCTCGGGCTGGTACCTCACCGATTACGCCAGAAAGAACGGAAAGTCCAGCGAGAAAAAGGCCGACAAGCCGTCCTGCTCGGAGAGCGGATCGAAGGCGTCTTGCTCCTCCTGCTCGGCGGCGAGCGACTGAGCCGCAGGCACAGACCGGATCCACGCGAACGCGGGAGCCCGAGGGCTCCCGCGTTCGCGTTGGGGGACGGGCCGTTCGAGCCCGAACCGGCCGGCATCCCAAAGGGTTCAGGGGGGCGGCGACGGGGCGCGCGTTTTGACTTGCCCCGGACCCGTTGGTAGAGTTCGCCCCCACCCGAAGCGAAGAGGCACGCAGGAGGGATTCCCATGTTTCGCGGCACCATCACGGCGCTCGTCACGCCGTTCCGGAACGGGCAGGTGGACGAGGAGGCGTACCGCCGGCTGATCGACTGGCAGATCGAGCAGGGGGTGGACGGCATCGTGCCCTGCGGCACCACCGGCGAGTCGGCCACCCTGAGCCACGAGGAGCACAACCGGGTGATCGACATCGCCGTGGACGAGGCCCGCGGCCGGGTGCCGGTGATCGCGGGAACGGGCTCGAACAGCACGGCCGAGGCGATCCGCCTCACCCGCCAC